>JBBDMI010000003.1 GCA_040878395.1 Candidatus Dependentiae bacterium
TTAAAATAATTATTTAAAGCATTACAAAAGATGTGGGTAATGCATAGGCATTCGCGAGATACAATATTCAGCAGGGTGATAAGAGCAACTGTATGTTTCATTATTTTTTCCACCATCTATAAAGTGTAATTCCGGCTGCAATAGACGTTGCCGATACAGCCAATGATTTCCATTTGTTACGTTTGATTTTTTTCCACCAGCGTTGATACCATGGTTTTACTTTTTTTAATATTGGGTAATTTGGGCCATTTGTGATTAAACTGTTTTGAGCCTCTTTGAGTACCAATGAGTCATTGTGTGCAATGTTTGATATATCTACAATGTGTACATTGTTTTTACTTGTAGACATGGCAATTTTAGAACTGTTTTTATTTACTGCAACGTGGATAAACCATTCGTCCGGAACATGTTGACCATTTTGGGGTATCCTTGAAAATGAAGTTGTTCCATCGAGTCCACATATAGAAATTTTTTGTGGAGAAATAATTATCACCTGTTTTTGATCAGGAGTAAAAAAAGCATCTTTAATTTTACTGCCGTGCGTGATGAATGTTGTAATATTATTCATTTTGTTACGAATATATAATGTGTTTGCAAATACTGTCAATACGTAGGCATTAGTTTCTATACAACCTTCATCGGTTTCTTCATGATTAAAGGTAGAACTTGTTTCTGTGTTTTGTCTCTCAACATCGTACGTATATACTATTGAATCAGTTTTAACTGATAATGTGCTATTATCTTGAAAATATATACTTTTAATTTGTTGGTTGCATTTCAAAGTACGGGGGGAATCAGCTGGTTGGTCTGTGATCATCATGCTGTTAGATATAAATGGTATACATCCTATGGCAATGATGAAAGTTTTTAAAGTTCGATAAAACATAGTCTAACCTCTGTATGTCTAAAAAATAAATACATCAAAATTGAGTATGATTTTTGGCGTGAAATAATCTCTTATATGGTTGCGCCATTTATATAAGCATCCTGCAATTGCACATGTTGTTGCTCCAAATAGTTTCCATTTATTATTTGTTATTCTTTGCCACAACGAAGGAGATTTTTGTGATTTTAGTGTCTCTTTTTTAGGTTGTACAGATTTATCTAAAGGTTCGTTGTTGTAAGTTTTGTTTTGATCTAATATACTTTCTCTTGCTAAAGGTGTGTTATATAAATAAATGTGATTATCTGAGCTACTGATGGCTAAAAATTTATTGTCAGGACTTATTGCAATATCTTTTCCTTTATAGTTGATAGGCTTTGCAATGACCACTTTTTTTGTGTTTATGCAGTGGATTGAGAGTGCTTTTTTTGATAAAATGAGTGCATATTTTTGATCAGATGTAATACACAATTTTAAGATGTCCTGTCTTTGCTTAAGGGTGTTATATTCATTTTCGTTTATACCGAAACAGTGTTTATTTCTTTTTTGCAAATTCTGGAGGGTTGAGTTTGTAGATACTTTTTTTGATTTCATATCTATAGTATAGTCAACCTCTTCTTCATTTTTGTGTGTTGCTTTTACCATCAGAGTTTTATTGTCTATAAACCTGATATCTGCTATGGGATTTACTGATTGGTATTCTTTTTCTAAAGTTAACTTCTGTTCAGCTGCGTATGACAGTTGAGGAGCACTCACTGTAAAAACAGCTAAAATAGCTAAAAATTTATGAAACATTATAACCTCCTAAACGTATTCATTTTTTCTATTATACATTATATAATATATTATTGTACTGTTTTGTCAAGCTATTAAGTAAAATAATATTTCTATATGAAAAGCTGTCTTTTTATTATTTACTGAAATAATGCACCGAGTTGATCTTGTAATGACCGGTGATTTTGAGGATTTAATCGGTGTGTGCATGCGTTTTTAATATCACTTACACTGCCTTGTTTACATGCATCTATTAATTGTTGTCGATGTTTTTTTATTTGTTCTTTTTGTTCAGAGGTTAAATGTTTTAAATCTTCGCCATATAAAAAATCAGATAAGCGTTCAAGTTGCCATTCTAATTTATTGAATTCTGAAACATCTTTTAGTTTCTTAATTTTATGAGCTCTTATTTTTTCATTAAGTTCAGTTGGGATCCAGCCATCTTCAACAAATGCTGCATGTTCTTGAATTTCTTTAAACATGGTATGTAATTGATCAATTGTTTGTGTAAAGCATGTATTTGCTGTTTCATAATGATTGTATGAAACCTTGCCTAAGCTATTTACTTTTAATGTGCCATTTAAAAATGCTTCGATAAAGGAGATTTTTTGCGCATCGGATATTGGTTGATTACAAGCGATGTTATTTGTAATTATAAAAATGGTCAGTAGGAATATCGGTTTTATTTTATACATATTTTCTTTTGAGTAGTTAAAAGTGTTATCGTTGTAATAAGTATACAATTAAAAAAGCTTTTAAAAAATAGGGATATGAAATGAAGAGTTTTTTGTTTTTACTTTTATCTTTTTTTTGTTGTCCATTACGTGCAATGTTTCTAAATTGTGCAGCGCCGAGCCGTTTTTTTTCGGTTTTATGCAAATCAAGACGTTCATTGCCTCCATGTTCTTCCGATATGATTCAACGTTCATTTTCATTTGACTCTGTCATGCCTGAAAAACAAATAGCGATTGCAAAACATATGCGTGAGTTAGATCAAGCCAAACATGATCGTGCAAGCAATGGGGCAGCAGCTGTGATGGTTGGTGTTATTGATAGTGGAGGATATGTTTTTGATATGCCAATAGAGGTTGTGGGTCTTGTTGGGACAATAGCGATGCTTTTTAGTATGCAATCTTTGAAGCATCACATACAAGTGTGTGCAAAAAAAGATATTTTAGATATGTTGCACAAGACAAATTAAAAAAGTTCCTGAGAAAATTCTTCAATTTGTTCAGGTGTAATTGTGTCGCCCATTGCACGATAAAAAGCTTCATCATATTCACGTGTTTGAATAACCACCGGCATTGCTAAAGCATGTCCCATTAATAGTGCTTGTTTTTTGCTATCAAGTGATGCCAAAATAGTGCGTAAGTTTTGTGCACCATTGACGCCGGTCAAGACACCTTGAATATCTTTTTCATCATTTAATTGCGCAACAATTTTTGTGCCGATTTGAGATAACACTTCTTGATCAATGCCGGAAGGGCGTTGATCAACCACCAAAAGTGAAACATAATATTTGCGCATTTCACGTGCAATAGTACCAAAAATAGTCTGTTTTGCCGCTTGTGGATTGAGGAATTTATGCGCTTCCTCAATGGTGATCATCAGTTTTTTTGGTTCGTCCTCTTTTTTTTGTGATCCTAAAAATTTTTCTGTTTTTTCAATAAATGCATCATGAATGCGACGAGAAATTATATTGGCAACTAAAAGATAACAAAACATTGAGGTGTAATTACCAAATTCAAGAATAACATTTATGCCACGATCAATATATTCCATCATTTGATCAATAACATTATCTTCTTTATAAGCACCGGCACTTTGCGGTTGAAAAAAGGGCAACCGTTCAATTTTTTTCAGTTTTCTATACAGTGCTGCAACCGATTCAGGATGTGCACCAATTGATTCGGCAAATTCCTTGAGGTTGTCACCTTGTGAAAGCAAAACAGCTAACCAGTTTTGTTTATGTTTTGCTGCAATAAGGTATGCGGCTTCTGTTGCAGTGTTATGTAAATTTAATTCTTGCTGCAGTGATAACAGATCTTCAACGCGAATTGCATGATAGGGAATAATAACTTCAACATCCGGATTGCCACCACGTCTGCGTGTTGATTGTGGGTCTAATGAAAATATGACAACTTTGTCAGGAAATAATGTTTTGAGTCCTTTAACAAATGAATGACCTTTACCTTCTTTGCGTGCTTGCAGGCCATATTCACTGTGCATATCAAAAATAACATTTACTGCTTTATCGTTTTTAATTAAACCTGCCAACACTAAACGGGTTAAAAAAGTTTTACCGGTTCCGGTTTTACCAAAAATACCATTACTGCGTTCAGTTAAACGGTCAAGGTCAAGGCATACCGGGGTTGTCATATCAAGTGGTGAGCCAATATTAAAGTATCGTTTGCTTGGATCATTTTCATCACCAAAGATTAATGCAACATCATCTTTGTTTGCTTCATAAACAGTTGCAAAATGTGGTGGAATAGTTTTTACCGGTTTAGGGCGTTGCTCACTGTCCAACATAAGCATAGGTTTTAGTTGTGCAGTGGCATACATGCCTTTTTGTTTCAATACTTCATTGAGTAATGTTTCTGTTTCCGTGGGCGGATAGAGTAGGATGTCCGGATTGGTAACTTGTAAGCTCAAATCGGTAATGAGTGAAAAAAATCTATTTGCTTTGCCGACAATGGAAACAAATTTTCCTGTTTTTATTTCCTCAAGTTGCGCATCTGGATGTATGCGCATAACAAATCCATCAGTGAGGGACCCGCTGGTGATATGGCCGATTTTTTGTTTTACCGTTTTCATTGTAATCTTCGGGCTTTATTTTTGAGTTCATCTTTATATTCTAACAGTTGCGCTGTTTCTTAGTATATCTTTCCTTATTTTTATTTAAAGCGGTTGTAGGTGAGTTGTGAGTTTGGGAGTAACTTCAAAAAAATATTATTTTTTACTCACCTTACGCAAATTTATTTATTTTTTCACTTAGATTATTATCACATACTATTTGAAAACTGTGTGATAATAATTTTAAAAAAAGTTTCTTCGAAAATAAGTTATTAAATCTGTGAGTGCGTAAGTTGAATAAAATATTTTACTGTCCAAATGCATTTTCAATATACATGAGTTCCATCTGTTCGTTTTGATCTATCTGTACAAGTGCTGCATCAAAGCGGCAAACTTTATCAATAATTCTATTTTTTGCTATATATTCACGAGCAACAAGGATTATTTTTTTTTGTTTAGTGCGTGAAATACTTGCTTGAATGGGGACGGGGCTTGAACGGCGCAATTTCACTTCCACAAATGCAAAGATATCATCTTTTTGTGCAATGATATCAATTTCTCCATATAACTTTTGATAATTGCGTTCAACAATAGCAAAGCCTTGATATTTTAGATGCTGAGCGACAAATGCTTCTGCTTTGTTGCCAAAGGTTCGTTTATTCATTATGTTTTGTTTGTGATTTGAATGTAAAGTAATATTAAAAATGTAGCAAATTGAAATAGATTTGTCTAAAATTGTTGAACAGAAGGCGATATTGTTTTTTATACAAAGGGAAAACATATGAGATTTTATGGATTAGTTTTTTTGTCGTTGATGAGAGTCTTTCAACTTTCAGCATTAATTGTTGAAAGCGATCAACTTGCAGATGTGCGCAAGTATCTTACCCCGGGTTGTTTATTGATGTTTGACATTGACAATACCTTAGCTCATCCGATCGGTTTAATTGGTAGTGATGAATGGTTTGTGCATATGATTGAGCAACAAAAAGGGCAGGGGAAAGATTTTATACAGGCATTGAATAATGTTTTGCCCATTTATTATGAGGTGCAACTAAAAGTGCCATTGCAATTGATTGAACAGTCAACACCACAATTATTAATTGAATTGCAAAAAGAGGGTGTAGATGTTATTGCATTAACTGCACGTTCCTTGCCTCTTGTTAACCGCACTATCGAACAATTGTCAGCAATAGATATTGATTTTTCTCATAATCATATTGGTCCTGTTTTTGTATTGCGGAATGCTCCACATCTTTATATGTATAAACGAGGGATTCTTTTCTCCGGAGATAATAATAAAGGTGAGGCATTGATGGATTTCTTAGCTTATTGTGATATGAAGCCGGAAAAAATTATTTTTGTCGATGATAAGTTGCATAACCTGCACAAGGTCGAGGCTGTTGTTGAGCAACAGGATATTCCTTTTGTAGGAATTCGTTATTGTAGGTTGGACGAGCATGTGCAAAATTTTGATGAACAATTGGCTGATAATGAGCTGCATGCATTTCATCATATATAAAAAGATATGATGAAAATGCCCTTGATGTAAAATCGGGAATCTGATTCCTGATTTTACATCAATACTTGTAATTGGCGATTGAATCAATGTGTTGTTATAAATGTGTAAATATAGGATTCCAATTCCTTATTGTGGAAAAAAATGATTTATAGGGATATAACAATTGCATTACAAAAAGCAGCAAAGCATTTTAGGGCGGTTGCCGTTTTAGGGCCAAGGCAGTCTGGTAAAAAAACTTTAGTGCAACAGGTATTTGCGCATCATAGGTATATTTCATTTGAAGATTTGGATATACGGGAGCGAGCGATTCGTGACCCACGTCTTTTTTTAAAGGAGTATCCGAGTGGGCATGGTATTATTTTAGATGAGATTCAGCATGTGCCGGACTTATTGTCCTATATTCAAACTATTGCAGATCGTGAAAAAAAGAATGGTTTTTTTATAATCACCGGTTCTCAAAATTTTTTAGTAAATGAAGCAGTTTCACAAACATTGGCCGGTAGGCTTGCATTATTAACTCTATATCCTTTGTCTATTGAAGAGCTTGAGGGTGCAAAATTATTGCCAAAGACGATTGAAGAGGCTGTTTTTAATGGTTGTTATCCGGCAGTGTATGCAGAAGATGCGCCTCCGGTAAATACGTATGCTAACTATATTCGCACCTATGTCGAGCGAGATGTAAGACAAATACAAAATGTAACAAATTTAAATCTGTTTCAGCGGTTCCTTCAGTTATGCGCTGGTCGGATTGGGCAGCTGTTAAATCTTAATTCTCTTGCAAATGATTGCGGTATTGATGCAAAAACTGCCCGTGCTTGGCTGTCGATATTAGAGGCAAGTTATGTTGTTTTTTTATTGTATCCATACTATAAAAATTTTGGTAAACGCCTTATCAAGTCTCCTAAGCTTTATTTTGTAGATACGGGAATTGCATGTTCATTGTTGAATATTAGAGATCATAAGCAGATGTATGAGCATTATATGCGTGGAAGCCTTATTGAGTCATATGTTATATCTGATTTATATAAGCAGTATTATAATTTAGACCTTAAGCCTTCTATTTATTTTTGGCGTGATTATCAGGGAAATGAGATTGATTGTCTGTTAGAAGAGGCGCTTTATTTGTCTCCAATCGAAATTAAAGCAGGAAGAACTGTGTCTCAAGGTTATTTTAAACAGTTTGTTTATTGGAAGGAGTTGAAGACTTCAGTGCCTTCTCAAAATTTTGTTATTTATAGTGGAGATGAGGATCAGACTTGGCCGGAAGCACGTGTGTTAAGTTGGAAAACGTCAGGTTCTTTAGTTAAAAAATTAACCATGCCTATAGAAGATTGAGTTTAAAAAATATGCATGTGTCAAAAAGCGCTGTTCTCTTGATTGCCAGCTAGAGTCATATTGGATGCCTTAATACATCACAAATTCAGATCATACTCTTGGCAATGAGGTTTGAACTAATGTTCCTAACACATGCAGTTTGCCTAATATTATTTAAATAATAACATTAAGCGCCAAACTTTTTCGATAATTTGAATGTAACTGCAAAAAAAAGAAAAGTAATTTTTTGGTTGCGGGGGCTGGATTCGAACCAGCGACCTTTGGGTTATGAGCCCAACGAGCTACCAGGCTGCTCTACCCCGCGATACTTTCAATAAGAAAAAGAGCGAAATAAGATATTTCATTATCCATATTAAAGGTTTTTTCCTCTTTGTCAACTATATTGTCATACTTGCCTGTATATACCTGGATGCAATCTCTTACAGGTATAATTTACCATCAGGAGCTATCGTGATATTTGCCTGTAAAAGATCTTTAAAGCTATCAGCAGGGGCGGTCAGAATTGGCCTCCAGGAGATGTTTTTGTTTATTGGATCATCAACTTTGCGATATAAACGAACGACCGTGTCATTAGCTTTAATTTTTTTGTCTTCGCTTAGTAATTGATGCATCTGTTTGCCCAATGGCTCTGCGCGTACGAGTAATTCTACCATTTTTTTATCTGTTTCTTTTGTTTTCTCTTCTGTAGCTGTAGCTATATATTTGAGGTGCTGCATGCCATTAGAATAAATGTGAGCTTGTACAGGAAGCTTTTTAGGTTCATTTCTAACGGTAATTACCTGTTGTGGGGTATAGGATGCGTTGATGTACTGTGGCTTGTAATTTTTAAGTTTCATAAATGTGCTGTTTTCTGATTTGATCAGTTCGTCATGAGTAAAAAAAATAGGTGAACATTGTGCTAATGCGCTTATACATAAGGCAAATAGTGTGTAATTTGTTTTCATTATATTCTCCCCCTTTTTAAGAAAATATTTTTTGTATCGGGGTTATATGGAAAATAGCCCCGATACAAATTAATAGTTATTTTGCTTTTGATTGAGCAACTACTTTATGGCAATTGAATTTGCATAAAGGAGTAGATTTCCCGTTGTTTTGCATGCCAACTTTAACCAGTCCGTTTTTGTTAACATTAATGCTTAAAGAACCGTTTTGAGCTTCAGAATTTAAGATGGCTTTTTGAGCAGCTAGGTGCATTTTTCCTCGTTCAGCTGTTGCATCATTTTGTCCTGTAAAAACTTCAACAACTGTTTGCCCTTTGCCTGCTTGCCAGTCTAAGCCATTTTGGCCCGCTTTTTTTTGCGTTAATTTTTGTGTGCTGATTAATACTTGATTGGTTTCGCCATTGGGACTGCTGAACTGCACATATTGTGCGTTTTTACGCCCAGGCTTAGGAATAGCAACATCATTGAGAGCTTTTTCGCTTGAAACCGGCCCTAAATCTTCGACTAAATTTTCCTGTGAAAGGGCGATGTTATAAGAAGTTATGCCGGCTCTTTGAGGAGCGCCGACATCAGGTTTAACTCTTGCTTCCGTTTGCATAATTAATGTTGCGCAACCGAGTGCAACAGCAACTATTGTTATTTTTTTCATAAGACATCCTTTTTTATTAAATGAAAAAATTAAAACTATCATATTTAAAATTACAGTTTTATAATTCAGCTTGTCAATTCTTTTTATGAAATCCACAAAAATGAAGGAGTAAGATAGCTTGTGTATATTTATTATGCGCCTTTATTTAAAAAATTTTTTAATGTGTATTTATTGATTTATTATTTTCTAATAGGCTATAATGGTTTTTATAGGAAAGATGAGATATTATTTTAGGAGAGAATAGATGAATTATAGATTTTTTGTTTTGAATGTGCTGTTTTTGGGGATACCGTTAGGCGTGCAAGGTTCTGCTTGGGAGCAAAAATCTTCAACAGTTAAAATTACTGGTTTTCCTGCTATTGGCATGGGAAGCATTGCTGAAGATATTTCAAGAGGCGCACCTGCAAGAGTTCAGACAACAGTATCAGATAAATTTGGAAATGTGCATAGCTTAGTTCTTCAATCAGATTTGATTGAAGTTGCTAGAGAGTCTAAAACATATAGTAGTGGATCATTTAATGAGATTAATGTTGAAGCCATAAGTGGCAATGTTGTTATTTCACCATCTGAAGATGAAGCAGTATCTATTGATGCAATTACACGTGCTCATTCTAAGGATCAAGCGAAAGATCTACAGGCAGATTTTTTAGTACAGGATAACAAGTTAATTATTCAAACAAAGCTGCTCAAAGATGTAGTGCAGGCTGTTATTGATTATCATATAAAAATGCCTGTGATGCCATTAAAAGTGTCAACAGTGAACGGCTCTATAATTATTGAAAATGCTCAGAATAGTGTAGATGTTTCTACAAAAACTGGAAACATCGATGTTAAATTTGGCCCTATAGCGCCAGATGCAGCAATTTCTTTAAACAGTAAAACAGGAAATATAGTTATAACGCTAAGTGAAGATAGTAATGTGGAAATTGATGCCAGAACAAAGATGGGTAAAATGGCTACTGAGATGAGTCAATTGCCTGTTCAAAGTTCAATTATAGGGGCAAAACTACAGGGCACATTAGGTAAATCGGATAAGGGCGCAACTATTTCAGTTGAAAGTGATACAGGGAACATTGATATCAAAAATAGATGAATATGATGTTTTTTAGTTCGGATTGTTTACTTTCATTTGGCAGAATGGTTATAATTTATAATAGAAATAAAAATATGAATTCTTAAAAAGAAGAGTAAGAAATATGAAAAGATTAGTGTTGGCTCTTGTAGCTATAAACTTATATATAAGTGCAGGAAATAAAAATTCATTTAGCCGTGAATATGGCTGTGAAGGTGAAGGGGTGGAGTGTATTTTCTTGTTTGGGCGAACTTCAGATGATGATAAGTTTACGCCTCGAGAGTTACCTCAAGTTTTTCCTATAGTTACTACTGCTATATCAAAAGCTCTTGATTTTCCCTCAATTGGGCAGGAGGAGGTTATAGGATTTACTCCATCGCAAGGGCAGTTAAAAGGACAAAAAATCGGGATTGCATTCAGATCAAGAAAAGCAACCTCTGAAGAAGAAAATAAAGTAAATATGAAAGATTTGAATGTCGTAGACATTTTTTATCAAATTCCTGAAATTGGTGTAGGAACGCAAACTTGGCCAAGAAAAGGTGGAAGCAAACTTGTCTATGGAGATCTTCCAGAAAATATAAAAGGGACGTATACAATTACCTCTGATGGGATGTTTGAGATTCATTATGACGAGATCGAAGTAGATAGAACGCCAAAATATTATTTTGGCAGGATTGGATAAAGGATTTATTAATTAATAGTCCAATAATAGTCCAAGAGAAGGAATGTTGTTATGAAATATAATTTTACGTCGGTTTTGATGTCAGTGGCAGTACTGTTATGTGGTTGTGGTGCTCATGTTTTAAAATCAAAGTCTGACCATTCAGATTTTTACGCAGCAATGGGTAAGTATGTGCGCGATAAGAAAATGGTATATAACGTAAAAAACAATACGGGAATGAAGTTGGTTGTTTGGGGGATTCCTTCTAATGATCCTCCTTATACTTTGGCTGTTATTAATCCTGGAGCGACTGCAACGATAACTGCTCCTAGTACTTTGTCAAAACTATATGTAGTTGAAGATTCAGTTATGATGCAAGGCGGTGGTGAGAGTGCAAAAAAAAGTTTAAAAGCTTTTGAAAGTTTTATTAAAAAATTCCCAAAAAAACAATGGGCTATATTACCATATGAGCTTGGTTTTAGGGGCTTTGGTCCATCTCAAACAGTTACAGACAACTTTACATTGATAGTTGAAAGTAATGAATTAAAAATTACCGAAGGAGGAGGATTTAAAATGGTTAGCCCTCTGGCTATTATGAAGTTTTAATGATTTTAACGTTGATAAATAAAAGGACAATATATGAAGAAGATGTTAATGATTTTTTCATTTGCTTTATTAGCCCCGACAGTGAGTGCTAAGGGCATTGATGTTAAGAAGGTGTATGATCAAGCTTTTAAGGAATGTTTGCCAAAACTTCGTAAATTAGAAGATAAGCTTAAAAGCAATGGTGAAACGTTAAAAGATTACGGTTGGACAAAAAAAGAGTTTATGGGTGAAGGTTGCATGATTCAGCGTGTATCCAAGGATATTTGTAAACAAAAAGGATTGCAGGAAGATACAAATGAATTTTTTGAATGTACTTCAGGTGAGGAAAAGAGACATTTGCCGGCAATTAATAAATTTTTAGACACAAAGAACTATTAAAAAAGGAGCAATAATAATGAATTGTAACTATAAGGGATTATCGATTTTTGCTTTAACGTTGTTAGTATCAGCATGCAGTGATATGCAAGCGGGACTTATTAACGTTACAAAAGTTAAGCAAGAAACAACTATAAATTGTCATACGGGCGATACGTTCGTTTTGCAGCGTGGAGAAGGTCACGTAGGACAAGCAATCCGAGGTGATTGTGTTTTTATTGCCGGTAGAACTGGCGACATGCATTCTTTTGATCTTTCAACTGCGATTGATTTGGGTAGAATTACAGATCTTATGGGCAAGATATATACTTTTAGTGGCAAAGAGATGGTGTTTAGAATTGTTCCATCTCAAGGCCCGCTAGAAGGGAAAGAGATCTTTGTTGGTCTAACGAATCAACCGATAGATGAAGTTGGATCAGAAATAAAAGATCGTTATCAAAAGGATGACATTGAAGCAGCGTTTCAATTGTGGCGATATGTTAACTATTCTAACAACCAACAGTTAAATGAAAAAGTTGAAAAAAACTTTGATTGGATGTTAGCGCTTCCCGCAGATGCATCAGCGCAAGCACAATTTTATTTAGCTGTACAGCCAAATGGAAACATTTCAATACAAAATGTTGAAAATGGCCAGGTAGATAATCGGATGAGTGTTGAGGCAAAAACAGGAAACCCTGTAATGTTTTAACAGAATTTAAATAATTTCAGATATATAATTAATCTATTGATTTATTATATATAAATGAATTATAGTGTTTATAGGATAGTATTTTTTATAAAAACCTTTTTAAAAGGAGCGTTTAACATGAAAATGATTAAACAAGTATTAGTTTTGAGTTGCCTGTTTTTGATGAGTAATGCAGAAGCGGGGCAACTTGCAGGTCGTGGAGCAAGACAAGCGGGTTCCACAGGTGGTCTTGATATTCCAAGTGCAGACTCAATAAAACGTGAGCTTCTTGGTGGTGATACTTCTGCCGGTGATGTAGGTGCCGGTGGTGGTGTTGGCGCAAGTTCAGGTGCTGGCGGTATTTCAGTTGCTGTTCGTTTGGATATTAAAACCAATATAAATAACTGTCATGGTGGTGATAGTACTGCTTTGACTAACGGTGATGGCAACACGGTTCAGCAGACTCGTGGTGACTGTACTTCAACTCAAGGTAGAACGGGTGAGAGTCGCAATTATACATTTGATGGTGATTATGTTTCTGTACCTTCAAATGGTCAATTTCAAACAGTTTCAGCGGCATCATGGGCATCAGGAAATCCTGTAGGCTTAGCATTTGATTTTAACGGTCGCCAAGCGCATGTTTTAGTTTTTGCTGAAGACTTAACGGAAGAATTAGCTGCTCAAGAAGGTAAGGATTATCAAGCGGATAAATCATTATTCCGTATTTATTCTCATTTAGGTTGGGCTGGTCAACGTCCAAATGTTTGGACGGAGCGATTTAGTGGTGTATTGAGCGGTGCTGCATCTGATATGGATGATGCTTCTTTCACTGTTCGTGCAAATGCTGATGGAACCGTGAGTGTCTTTACTGGTATTGATGCTCAAGGATCAAATGTGCCTTCAGAGGCTGAAGCTTATAAATTTGAAATGAATTTGTTGGATGCGACAGCAGTATAAGCTTATTGAAATAAGTAATTTTACTGAGTAGTTGTGTGCATGCATGCAACTACTCAGTTTTGCATTAAAAGGAAAAGTATGTTTAACAATAAAAAAAGAATATTTCTTGTTGCAGCATTAATACCATCATCTGTTTTTGCAGGAATTAATGTAAGTGTGATGGTTACTAAAAATGTTAATAAATGTCATACGGGCGACAGTGTTGCGCTGATCAAAGGTGATAGTAATGTTGCCCAAATACAGCGTGGAAATTGTTCTAACCAACAAGGAAGAACAGGTGATCAAAGGGATTTCATGCTTTGGCAGTTACCGGATTTTCAATCGTTTAGTCTTTCAAGTGGTGATCAAAGTGTGAAGGTTCCGACACTAAATAAAACAACCGGCTTTACTGTAGCAGGAGATGCTGGTACGACTTATATTTTATTAAGTTTAGACGAAGTTGATGAGCAAAATGCACATTTAAATGTTTATACAAAAATGCCATGGGCGGGTCAACAAAAATGGACTGAACGTTTTAGTGTGCCGGTACAGTACAATGAACAGGACCTTAGCCAAAACATTCCTGTTGGTATTGCATCGAATGGTAAAGTTCAATTGGTTTTTGGTCCGGAATTTGGGCAAATTGGCGAAGGTGAAAATAACAAAATGTTATTAAGTTTAGATGCATTTGATCCAACTGCTCAATAGAAAACAAGAAAGGATAAAAAATGAAAAAATATATAGTAGGTTTATTATTTTTTGCTTCTGCAGCTATGATGCAAGCGGGTTCTTTTGGGCCGGATGATCTGTTCATCAGAAATAATAGTAATAAACAATTAGGTATTTTTTGGTTGTTAGGTAATCAACACAATGAAAAAGGTATCGGTAATCCAGCTGGGCCTGCAGTTCTTGCAGCAAAAGGGCAGTCAGTGCCTGGTGCACATCGTTATTTTGCAAATACTGATACTAAAGAACTTAAAAAAGATAGCTTGAAGCTTACCATGAGTACGCCAAAGTCAGTGACAGGTTTTTTAGTTTATGATCAAGCTGATCCTGATAATAATCAAATAATTGTTAATTTAGCTCAGTTTAAAACCGGAACAGTTAAGCGTGAGGGAATTAATCACGATGTGCAAAAAATCACTATTACAGCTCCGGGTGGAAAATTAAGAGCATCTAAAGGCTTTTAATTTTGACTGTTAAGGTAAATCAAGGTCATATACATTGATCAATTGGCGTTCATTGGCAACTGTTTCAACTTGAACGCCAATTGCACCATCTTGAGCCGCTTTTTGAAAATCCACGGTTTGGTTTGGATCGATTGGGTATTGAGATTGTTCAAAACGTTCAATTGTCCTTGCTCCGAGGGTTGAATCATCAGTGTAATCAAGGTGCGCCTTTGATTGATTGATAACCGCATTGGCCTCTTTTGATGCTTGTACAAAATATGGCTTTGTTTCTAAAAAGTCGCATACGCTGTCTAAGTTTGATGTTTGTAGATTAAAATTTTCTGTTAGATCTTTATTCTTCAGTTCTGTGGATGATAGTATTTGTCGTTTGAATGTATTTGTATAAAAGGTGGTTGAGCCTACCGGTTGACTAATAAATGTGTCTACTGCATTAGGATTAAAATTTATAAAATTACGAATGCCACCGGCAATTGCAAATGGTGTATCAGGAATATTATTGGCTTCGTTAAATTCAGTAGGGTGCATAAAGCGCACCGCACGAGAAAAATTAGGAGGTGCATTTCCGGAATTGCTTTGTTGCAAGCAGATAAAGTTTCCGCCTCCTAAAATAGTTCCTGTTATTGGATTGACAAGGAATTCATATTGATCGCTTTGCCCATAGGCGAAAACTGATGCATTGCTTTCATCACCTGATGCAATTTGTATATGTTTAAAAGTGCCTTGTTCAATAATGACAGAACTTGTTTTTACATTAGAGAGAGATGAAACTCCCCAAAAATTAGCAATTTCAGGACTTAATGGAATATCTGTTACTGTTTTTCCTAATACACCAATGCCGATACCGAAATACCCTTGATTACCAATTTCAAAGACAGTATTCGGGCCATCAAGAATAATTGCATTGTGTACTTCATGAAAAGCAAGAGGTGAGGGAGGCCCATCATTAGATTCTTCCAGCAATGCCTTGCCAAAAGGGTCACCAATTTGAAAAGCTCCGCCCGGAGTTGTGTCATTTCCAATTTCAACTTTAGCATTATCTTCTAATTTTAAAGTAACATTTGTATGGGTGACGGGTAACACTCTTGATGTCTGCACTTGTAAGGTAGTTCCGGAAGGAATAGAAAGTTCAGCATCATTTTGTAGTACTATATGTAAGTTTCCCATTAGTTTTACAGAAACATCAGTTGGGCAATAACCGGCTTCGGCAAATTTTGCAGAAAATGTTTTTGCGATAGTTGTTAGTCTCGCACATGGAGGTGCGGTCAAACAGGTTTCATGGTTTCCTTGATACAGGATATATTCATGATCAATTTTGCTTTCAATAAGAGCATCAGACATTAAACGTGAACCATAATTGTTTAATGGTTCAGTTATACCGCCATCATAATAGATTGCTTGTTTTTCGAGTGTGTCTAGATATGAAGGAAAGAAGAAAAAATAATCTTTTTCTCGCCAAATATCCAATACTGATTCATCAAGGACAAGTGATTTATCAACAACTGTTTGTTGCCCATTAAGAAAATCAACAATACTAAAAGTGCCATCAATAAGCGAAGCTTTACCAAAATCATCAACAACAATAGGCATGCTCACCGATTGTTTTTGTATAAATGGCGTACTACCGGTTAAATTTGGTGTCAATGCTCCTGCCATAGACATGACAAAGAATGTATTAAATCCTGTGGGGTCGACAAAGCCGCCGTTATCGAGTGTTTCGATAAGCATATCACTATTAATTACAAATTCAGGGCATCCGGGTCTCGCAAGATCGGTACTGATCAAAAAAATAGGTGTCGGACTTTCGCAAGCGAATCCGGCAAATGTTTCAGGATGTTTGATTCCTAAGAATGATGCTCCATATCCTCCCATAGAATGGCCAAAGACTCCTCTAAAGTTTCGATCGGCAATTGTTCTATAGTTATTATCAATAAATGGAACCAGTTCATCTATTATGTAAGATTCAAAATCACCATTAAGCTCAGAATTGACATACCAACTGTTTCCATAAAAGAATGGGCTTCCAACCGGTTTATCAATTTCAGTGTTGCTGTCTATTAAGCTTGCGTCCGGTGCAACGAGTATCATGGGAATAATTTGCCCCAGCTCAATCAGTTGATCAAGAATGAATTGATTAGCAGTGCTTCGTGTTTCATTAAAGCCGCCAAACCCTGGCAACCAATAAACAACCGGATAGTTTTTGTTTACATTTGCCGGATCGTTGTAGCCATCTGGAAGATATATAGTGAATAATCTTCTGCCTAAAGGTTCGACGGTGCGATTTGCGCGTTCAGGTGATGGGGGAACTAAATTACTTACAAATCCGGTAGTAATCAGTTCACTTTGTGCAGTCAGATTAGATTGGCTCAGTATGCAAAAAAATATAATAGTGAAAAAATGTAACATCGTTTTCCTTTTTTTCGATCTTTTTATTTAGAACATTAATGAGAGGCCAATGTGGAAGCCACGATCTTTGGGAACATTTGTCCCGCCGACCACTAAACTGTAACCGCCAAAGAGACCAAGTTCTACTGTTTCAAATCTGTCTAAGCTGTCGATTACTAATTCAGTTCTAATTTTGTGCATAACAACATGGGTAAGATTTTCGAGCAATCGAGCATTGAGTGACTCACGATTACCTAAACAATCAACAGCAGTTTGTTTGCAAAGTTTTATGGTATCGGTTCCTTTTGCATAAACAACATAGCCGACATCAAGGCCTATAAATGGTTTTTCACAAAATGAAAACAGTGCATCATAATGACTCAAAAAATAGTTCCAGCGCACTTTTGCAGGTACACATAAGCCTAAATTCTTAACCGTAGCATCTGCAAATGGTGTTGCGACCAGTTCAGTTTTATTAAGAACCAGATTAAAATAATAGTCAGTATTTATAATAAGTCGTTCCCATGGTTTGAATGAGACTCTGCCACCCCATTTGAGTTCATAATGTCCATTGTTTCCCAGTGGCTGTAGAAATGGTGTTTGAGCGTTGTCGACTTTTTTGCCTGTAGGGAAGCGAACACCAAAACATCCTTGCATGTATACACGATCCGATGGTTGATATTGTATAATTAGATTTGTATCAAGATCGCCGATACCATTCAATTTTTGTGGCGCCAAGCAAATATCACACTCTTCGAAAAACTGTTCAGTACATCCGGGGATGCAAGGCAAAAGTGCATTAATGTTATCTTGTATAACTTGTGCAGGCGATACCAGTTGTGCGTCATCCACTGTTGGCACAACCCATAAGGTTTCTTGCGTGCTCTGGTCGATTCCTAAAGGTGTGTAATCAGTACCTTGTACAAATCGTGATCGTTCATTGTTGCTTTGTCCATTTGCGGGTAATGCAGGCAAACTTTGTGCGATAGCTATAGGTAATGCGAGTTGGCCTATTGGCTGACTTCCATTAGTTTTGATTGTAGTGACAGGATTACGGCTGCCAGCTTCTAAGTTTTGATTATCAGTTACATCCTGATTAGACATAGTGATGGGAAAGGTGTTATTAAATGATGCATCGCGATAGTTAACTACAGGGAATTGATTGGCCGGCGTTAATGTGCAATAACGAGGAAGCATAGATAAAAAATCTAATCGATAAGCAAAGCTATTTATAGAATTTCCATCAATATTTTCAGTCTTTTCGATCAGTACTGTATTGAGATTATCGCCACCTAGGCAACTTTTATTAGGGTCACATGGTGGTGTTATGTCAACTGCAAAGCTGCGAATCGGCAATGTAATACGCGTACCGATGCGCAAACATTCATTTATGTGATGCCATGCATACATGCCAAGCATAGCGCCTTGATCTTTAAATTCTATATTGGGACACAATGAAGAGTTATCAAGAAAAAGATTAGTTTTTAGTCTTCTATTGGTTCCGTCACCATTAAAAACAGGATCGCTTTGTTCGTTTTGTTCAATTGATGCCGGACTGAAAGCTTCTGAACCTAAAAAAGGTGTTTTACCAAAAATTAATTTACTTAAAGGGCAATTTTTTGAAGAGCAATCGCTTGGATTGCAAGATTTTTTACAATAAGCTTCATTTGCTTTTCGTCTGAATGCAGTTGCCCATAGTTGAATTTTGCGATGTTCAGCTTCACTTTTTCGATAAGGAAAGAGTTTATAAAATGGCCCATAGCGTGTTGGCAATGGAGTGCGAATTTCACGGGTTAAACTTGTACAAAAAGATGATATTAATATAATACAATATATTTTTACTCTATGCTTCATTACAGAATCTTTAAGTTATAGGTTGAAGAAGAACTTTTGATGTGCCGTTAAATACCATGGTAACGGTACCGGCCAAAAAAGTTGCTCCCGGATTTAATAAAATTTGTATGTTTTCAAAGATTATTTGTTGATCAAATGAACTAAATGATCGCAAATCCCAAATGCCCGGATCAATAACTTGAGCAGGTGCGGTTGTAGTTGGTGGAATCACGGTGCTTTTGAGTTCTATAATATTCGATTGAGTGGGCATGAAAGTAACGGTGTCAGTTGGTCCAAATCCCACACCTGCTTTTATTAACTCACATAATCCAGGGCCGGTAATTTCCAGTGGGACATCAAGTTCAATAATGGCCGATTCATTGATTTCTGTTGGAGTTGAACAATTCAGACTAGACGCTTGTATAGTAACGATTGCATTGCAAGAAATCGTATAGCAAGCAATGAGTATATATAGTAATGGATGCATTTATAATTCCTTTTTTTTTAATTATTTTTAAGTTATGCAGATATATATAATAAGTCAATAAATCGTTTATAACCACCTACTTTTTATTTTCAGATTGAATAATCTATATTTTTTTAAATGTTCTATGTTATACTTTTCAATAGAGTAGAATATTTGTTTTTATTATTAATTTGGAGAGAATATGAAGAAGCAATTTTTTATTATATGTGCATTGAGTTCAAGTCTGTCTCTTTTTGCGATTAGATATAAATTTGATAATCGCACTCATCGTAGTTTGGAGCCAGATAAGTTCGCCTTTTGGGCTATTCCTAAGAGTGCGCCTCCATATCTACTTGTTGTCGTTGATCCGAGTGAGCATGCTTCAGGTCAATTGCCTGGAGATAAAGTTCGTGTGGTGTATGTTATCAGAGATTCTTTTATGCAAAAAGTTGGTAATTATGCAAAACAGGGTGCTCAAGCTTTTGAGAAAGCTATTGCAAAACTTGGGCGCAAAGGGAGAGATTGGGAGAAGCTTGGGACAGATAAGATATTAGGGAGTTTTGAAGATCTAAATGTATATATTTATGGTCCTCAGCGTAACAATGAAAAGGGGACATTTACATTGGGTCATAAACGAAACATTATTATGACCAAACCCTAAACTTGCCTCGAACACATCACAATATGATCAGCAACTTGTTAAACATGTATTAGAGCTTAAAATTCCAAGCAACTGAGGTTTCCAATATTACCATTGCAGTTGCGATTTTAATAGTGTGTGCAAGCGAAAGATGTACATTAGGGGCTTTGATGTTTTCAGGAAGCAACGCCGGCTAATTAATGTTTTATTTAGAGGTTTTATTTTTGATTGCGATGTTTCTCCCGGTTAATTGTCTTGAAGTAAATCTTGATCTATTAGATAGTTGACGTTATTCCAAGGAACAACAAAGCCCTTTGAACGCTTTTGTAACTGGTTGCCTCCATAAATGACTATTGGTTTTTGATGAGATTTTATTTTTTCATTAAACCAAATAGTTGTATCAAAAAAACGATTATCCATGGTTTGAGATGCTTTAATTTCTACAGGAGTGATCTTGCCATAATGTTCAACAATGAGATCGACTTCTTTTTGATTGCTATCTCTAAAATAGGATACAACAGGATGGACATTAGTTGCATTATAGTTTTTTATCAGATCAACAATGACCATGTTTTCAAAAAGTGCGCCATATACATCGCGTTTTTTTATGATGATGTCTTGGTTTAAGCCCATTAATGTTGCTGCAAGGCCAACATCATAGAAATATAGCTTTGGTGACTTCGTTACTCTTTTGCCTAAATTGCTATGATAACTTGGTAATCTAAAAATAATAAAACTTGTCTCTAAGAGTGCCAACCAACTTTTTGCTGTGGCAGAGCCGATACCGCAATGCATAGCTAGATCGGTTATATTAAGGGGAGCGCCTACGCGTACAGCACATAATTGTATAAATTTTTTGAAGATAAGAATGTCGTCAATGTTACGTATGCTGCGAATGTCTCGTTCAATATAGGTGACCATGTAGTTTTGATAATATTCATGAGCGTTAATTTGTGGTTGATAAACGCGTGGATAAAAACCTTTCATTATTTGATGATCGACATTTTCTAAGAGCAGATCAGCACTTTTTAGCTCTTTGATTGAAAAAGGCAATAATGTATAGAAGTATACTCTACCCGCTAATGATTCGCTTATTTTTTCATATGATAAAAAATTTTGAGATCCGGACAAAACATAATAGCCGGATTGGGGATTTTTATCTGCTTCGACTTTTATCTGAGCAAATAGTTTTGGCGCATATTGTGCTTCATCTATAATGATGCCATGTTCATTTTTATATGTTTCAAGAAAACCCTTTGGATCGTTGTTGGCAAAAGTAAATATTTCATTGTCTTGCATGTCAATATATGTGTGCTTTTTGAAAATATGTTTTGCCAGGGTGCTTTTACCCGATTGACGAGGACCAACGATGGCAACAACAGGTACTTGTTTTGCTCCTGCCAAAATTGCATTGCTGATGTCTCTTTTTATATACATAACATCCCTTTTATGTTTATGAAAAGTATAGCATTTGCATTATGAATTTCATAGGGTTTGTATATGTATTTTCATAGATTTAGCTGTTTTTTGCTTTTTTATTGGTTCTGAGAGGCTTCCAATAAAACCATCGCTGTTGCGATTTCAATAGTGTGTGTAAGCGAGAGATGTACATTAGGGGCTTTGATGTTTTCAGGAAGCAATGCAGGCCAATTGATCATGAGCATTGGCACGCCATTCTTGTTTCGTTGTACTGTTGTATGTTTTTGTACCATTAATAATGTTTTTTTATTTTCAATGTTCAGCTGGGCGCACATTGCATGATATGCTTTAAAAAATGCCTCACGAGCTGCAAAGCGAGCAGCAAAGCGTTCAGCGGAGGTCTGTTTGTTTTCATGTAAGCAGTATGTGATTTCATCTAAACTAAATATTTTTTGCAGTTGTTCAGAGCTTTTTTTATGCCAATCGGTAAAACGATGTACGTTAGTGGTATCTATGCCGATGCCTAAAATCATTGTCTTTGCCTTTCAAGCGCTTGATCTAATGAGCGATACATAATTGCTTCACGCATATGTTTTGCATCAATCATATCAGCGTTTGCCAAATCGGCAATAGTACGCGCAACTTTTATGATTTTATGATAGCCACGCATGCTTAAATGCATTTTTTCAAATGCGAGTTTGATCAATTTTTCTGCTTCATCTGTCAATACACAATGTGTATCAACTTCATCTGAGCTCATCATGTTGTTGAATTTGTTATGTGTGCCAAAACGATGTTGTTGTTTTTCAATGGCTGTTTGGACCCCTTCGTATATTTTGGCAGAACTTGCTGATGCTGTTTGCGTATCTTTTATCATATCATATTCGATTGATTGCACATGCACTTGCAAATCAATACGATCGAGTAATGGCCCGGATAGTTTATTAAGGTACCGTTGAATTTGTTGTGGAGCACAAACACATGTTCTTTTTTTATCACCCCAATAGCCACATGGGCATGGATTGAGTGCGGCAACTAATAAAAAAGATGCGGGATATTCAATTGAATGTTTTACCCGTGAAATAGAAACTTTTTTATGTTCTAATGGTTGGCGCAGCACTTCTAACGTGTCACGTTTAAATTCAGTCAGTTCATCTAAAAAGAGAATACCGTTATGCGCTAAACTGATTTCTCCCGGTTGTGGGCATGAGCCGCCACCGACTAAACCGGCTTGTGAAATAGTATGATGTGGGCTGCGAAAAGGGCGTTCAATAACCAAAGGTTTGTCATGGAGTTTTCCACTGATAGAATATACTTTACTTGTTTGTACCACTTCATCAAAATGCATATCGGGCATAATGGTTGCCAAACGTTTTGCGAGCATTGTTTTGCCGGCGCCGGGCGAGCCAATAAACAGAATGTTATGTCTGCCGGCCGCTGCAATTTGCAATGCACGTTTTGCCATGCGTTGACCTTTTACTTGGTCAAAGTCGATAGAGTAGTTACGGTTTTTTTTTATGTAATTGGCAAATTGGGTTTTTGTTGGTGCAATTGTTATTTCATTGCGAATATAGCCGACAACTTCAGTTAAGTGATCAACGCCAATAATCTCTATGCCATCAATCAATGCAGCCTCTTTGGCATTTGCTTTGGGCAGTACAATGCGCTTCATGCCCATTTTTTTTGCATCAAATGCTATGGGCAATGCGCCTTTAATTGGTCTGACGCTGCCATCGAGCGAAAGTTCACCGAGCCACAATGTTTCTTGTAAGAATTTTTTTTCGATATGAATTGCTTCGTCTGCTTTTAAGATGCCGATTGCAGCCGGAAGATCAAAGAGTGTGCCAACTTTTTTTAGATCTGCAGGAGCTAGGTTAACCACTATGCGTTTTGGAGGAAAACGAAAACCACTATTTTTGATTGCGCTGCTAATCCGATGTTCACTTTCTCTAATTGCTGTATCGGGTAATCCGACAATGATAAATTTGATCAAACCGTATGAAAGATCTACTTCTACTTCAACTTTGTGTGCATTAACCCCGATAGTCGTGGCAGAAAAAACTTTTGCATGCATGAAATTTTATGTCCCTAAAAATGAATTTCTATTTTACATAAGCGTAGCATGTGTAAACAATTTTGAAAAGAGGCATATATAGAAAATATTTGCGGTGGTACTTTTTGTAAATGGTAGTACAATTAATGCATGCAACTGATAAAAAAAAAGACAAAGGAATGAGTATGAATAACTGGTATAAGCAGTTATATATTATTTTATTAAGTATAGTAACTTCATCTATACATTCAGCGCGCATTGTTCCCGGAAATGCTGGTGGAAATGAAAGTTTTACTTTTTCATTAGGTATGGATGCGCACAATGCAACAGGAAGTACCTTATTTGTTGGCGCGCGTAAAAAAGGTACCGGAGGTGATTATGCACTATCGGGACTTTTTTCTAACATCAAGGGATTCATTCCCCATTCTCCTGCAATTACAACATTAAATGGACAAGCAGATCAAGCCAACCCTCTTTATGATGCTGCAATAATACAGTTAGGTCTGTTCGGTGTGCGCAGTTTAGTTGGACATCAGATTATGAATCCAATTGCTGTAACACAAGAATATCCGGCAAATATATATTATGTTGATAGTTGTGTACAAACAAGTCGTCAGGAAAAATCCGGATGTGATGGCGATGAAACATTGGTTAATGTTGTTGGGGTATGTACCAACACCATTTCAGTGGAAAATGTAAAAGATGCAACAGGAGTTGAGGTTACAACCGAAATTATAGGCCTGCAACGGTTTGAACAAGAAGCAATTTTTGCTGCAGTCAAACCACATGATATTATGGATGACGATTTTGGTCAGCCGGGTAGCGGTATCGCTGTTATAAAACTGGTGCATACCAAAGTTGACGAATGTGTGCAATCTCAGTTGATTCAAATTAATGCACAACCGGGTGACAGTTCAGATCTGCCTCGCGCTTCAGCATTGGATGTAACTTCTGATGCAATAAAAATCGGAAACGATGTCGTCAGTATCGAAAATATTATAGATATGCATTATAGCGATCGCTTGAAACGCCTTTATATTGCTTTGCAAGTTCAAGGCGGTGCGGATGCAACTGATGGTGCTTGTGGTGTGGTTGTTGGGCGTTTAGTTAATGGAAAACTTATTTTTGCGCCAATTGCACCGGATAATGTATTTACCAATCAAGATAAAATTGTTGGTGGTACCGGAGCTGATACGCAAGTTTCGATTCATAAAGTGCGTACTATGAGCACAACAACCGGACTTGATTATGCAATTGTTGTTGGGCAAACCGGAGCACCGGATGACACTCGGCAATCAGTATTTGCAATGCCATTGGTTAACACTATATTGACCGGAACTTTGGAACAAGAGACTCAAGGGACTTTGGCAAATGTGTTGATTGATCCTGAAGAATTTTTCTCAAAAAATGAAGACAAAAAATGTAATACTTTAGCACAAGCATTTCTCGGCCGTTCATTTGTGCAAGCTGCAACTGAACCGGATCAAGTCTTTACTGACATGAGTGTGCAAGCGGTTGTTGGGATTGATGATTTACCCAATGGTGATATTACTGACATTAATGTTTCTAATGATGTAGTATTTGTTTCTGTTGCCAATACTGTTGATAATGAAAAGCCGGGTATTTTTTGTTCACGAGCATTGTTTGATGACGCCGGTGTTATTGGTGCATGGACACCTTGGGAGCGTGTTGCAGGAACGACAGATAAAGTTTTTGGATTCTCTTATCAAGCTATACCCGGAGGATTTATTTGGTTAACCGGGCAAACAGACCAATCAATAAAAACAGTAAAACAGACCGAATGGGGCAAAGGTGCGCAAGATGGTCTTGCAGATTTAGGTTTAGTAATTGAAGAGCAGTTACCGCAAGGTTGTGGTGGCGTTCAAGGCTTTTTTGATTTACCACAAAACAGTCCGGGATTATTTGATATCTCTTTGTTTATCGCTACAGGATTAAATAAACTATTGTTGATTGAGAGTGCTCAGCAAGATGCAAATGGCGTGTTGTGTCCCAATTCCGGCAACTTTCATGATGATTTAAGAACATTCACTGCCGGTGAAATTACAACTAATTTTCCAAATGGTGATACAAAAGTTATTTCAATTTCAGGCGGCGTTCTTGATGACATAGGTCCTATTATTGCTGCGACAATAGGTGTCGATGACATTACCGATCAAGGATATTTGTTTGTTGGCGGTGCATATGGACTTGCAGTGCTGGCACAAGAAGATGGTAATGGGTGGTCAACAATGAATGCATTAGGTAAAAATTTTTCCGGTTTAGTTGCAGGCATGCGTTTTATTTCATTAGATGATTATTGTTTTGTACGTAAATTGATTTTTGATGGTGGTTTTTTATATGTATTAACTGATACGCAATTGGATCGTATTGATATTGCCGCAAGTGATTTTGCAACAGGTGTTTTGTCGGTAGTTACCGTTGCTACATTAAGTGATATTTTGCGCGGTATTGACGGCACAATGTTGGATGTGGCTGTTTCAGATAGATTTGCACTTCTTGCAGGAAGCACCGGTATATTTCGTGTTGGTGATGATGCAAACATTCAAACAGCAACGGATAGTTCTGAAGTTGACTGGACATCGGTTATAATTCCTGAAGGTTTACCGGTTGTTCGTCAATTGCAAACGATTGCGAGTAACGGTTTGCCAAATGGTTTTGCAAAAACTGATAATGGCAATGTATACGCTTTAGATGCTTATCGTGGTTTTGATTTTGCTCAAGAAAATCGTTATACCGTTCAATCAGTCGTTAATCAGCCTATTGATAATGATACCGTGGTGCCATTGCCGGATATGAATATAAAAGATATTTTGACTTCATTTGCACGATTTGGTGTCTTTAAAAATTTGATTAATGTTGATGGTACTGATAATTTTTCCGCACGAAATCGCGTGCAGACACTTTCTCCTCTTGTGCGTAATCGTCTTTTTGTACTGCCTTTAGGTATTGAGGATGCATCTACGGTCTCGGCAATTGTGCGAAGTTCTGCGTCAGGTGCATGGTTAATTACCGGTGATTTTGGCCTTCGAGTAAATGAATAAAAAAAGAGCATAAGGAACAAATGCATGTTTAGAATAAAGCGACTGGTTTTGCTCCTGTGTTGCATAGTGTCTGCAACCAGTCTATATAGTATGAATTTAATTCGTCCCTATCAAATTGTGTTACGTCCGCCAAAAGAACCGAATAGTTGGTTGCAACTGTATTCAATCGGCCAATTTGGTTTTGGTGATAAAGCATTTGATTTTGATGGCGAGCAAGTTAATCCTTTGCAAATATATCAATGTCAGCAAAATGCGTTGGCAATGTTAAATGGTTTTGATCCAAGCACAAAGATTGGACAAAAACGTATTCGTGTCGATGCGGATGATGATTGCTTTCGTGGACAATTTGTTCCTTGTGGATCGTTTGATGTTGATGCAGCATTGCGTTTTGGGATGCGTTTTTTTATGCATCATAATTTATCATTAGCTTTCTATTTACCATTTTATAAAATGAGTTTGACTGATGTTGTTTGGCAGGATTTAACATCGGATGTTTCTATCGAGGATGCCCGCGTGCATGCCTATCTCACCGATTGTTTTGTTGATAATGTGTGTGAGTTAGGTGATCTTGATATCACCGGTTGGCGTAGATCGGGTGTTGGTGATACCACTGTTTCGCTTGAATGGATAAATGATTTTCCGCAACAAAAAGAACTGTTGCATAATGTAACGATAAACGGTCGTTTGGGCATGACATTGCCTTCAGGTTTAAAAACTGATGAAGATAAAATACTAGCTTTTTCATTTGGCAATGACGATGCTATTGGTGTAGTGTTCGCACTTGGGTTGGATCTTTATTTGGGTCAATACCTCAAAGCAGGATTTGATGTACAGTTAATGCATTTGTTTGGTAATACACGTTGTAGAAGAATAAAAACAGATGTACGTCAAACCGATTTGTTGTTGTTGCAAAAAACATCGGCATTTAAAGATTATGGCTTAACGCAGCAATTTAGTCTGTACTGGCAGTTCTATAAAGTGCTTTATGGTGCGTCATTTGAAGTTGCATATCAATTTTATAAACGTGGTGAGGACATCTTATCACTTACCTCAAATGAGTTCTCAACTGAAATTGCAAACTCTGCAATCAGTTTACAAGGATTCACGACACATGATGCGTTCTTTATTTTGAGTTATGATTTTCAAGAACACATGGCCGATTGTTATGGTTGGTCACCATATGTTGCAGGCTTTGTGAATATTCCATTTAATGGTAAGCGTTCTATTGTTGCGCAAACTGCAGGCTTTGTGTTCGGATTGAATTTTTAAGATGGTATAGCTAAAGATATATATGCATTTTTATTCCGGTCTTTCGGCAACATTATATGATTCTTTTTTTTCTGAGATTGATCAAGAAGAAATTTCTTTTTTTGAACATTATATTAAGCAATCACAAGAGCCGGCATTAGAAATTGCATGTGGTACGGGGCGGATATTAATTCCTTTATTAAAACGTGGATATGATATTGAAGGGTTTGATAGTTCATCACATATGTTGCAACTGTGCAAAGATAAAGCTAAAAAAAATAATGTAAATCCGATTTTGTATCAACAAAAAATGCAATCACTACAGTTGTCAAAAACATATGGTTGTATGTTCAGTCCTCTTGGATCATATCAACAAATTGTCGATAGAGAAGATGCGCAACAAGCATTGCACAAGTTTTATGAACATTTAATGCTTGATGGCACGTTAATTATCTATCTTTATTTGCCATGGTATAATGCGCCTACATTTGGTCAATGGCATCGACATGAGCCAATAAAAAAGGATAATCAAGAAATTATTGTGCATGAAAAATTGATTCATGATCCGATAGAGCAGTTAGTTTTTGCTCAGTATCGTTATGAGATTTGGCAAGATGATATCTGTATTGCCAAAGAAGAAAAAGAGATGACTATCCGTTGGTATAGTCGTTTTGAATTTCAAATGATGCTTGAACATGTTGGATTTAAACATATTCAAGTGAAATCCGGGTATCAAGATAATGGTCCATTTGATCAAATGTTATTTGTTGCACAAAAGTAATATTATTCAATACGTTTAACGCTTTTGCAGTTTCTAAAGATTATATCATGAAAAAAGATGATGATTTCAGTTTCTTGTTTTGGTTCAATTTCATAGATGCGTATCGTCTTGTATTATAAATCAGGATGTTCAGCGCATTTTCTGCAGGCATCGATGCAGTCGTTAAAAGTATTTAAACAGCTAGCGATCATGCCGTTACAACGCTTGCTGATCGTATCACATGATGAAATGATATCATTACAATTTTTAATGCATATATTGCATTTCTCAATCATGTCATTGACCAATCGAATGCTATCGGTTTCTTTTGTATGTGTAAGATAAAAGGATGCCGTCTGTAAAAGTTGGTTAATTACGTCTATGCACTCTCTGCATTGTTTGACGCATGTATTGTTTGCATCAATACCTAAAGCATCTTCTTTTTGTGCGGCTGAGCATGTCTGGATTGTTTCTTCACATTTTTTAATAGTTCGATAAAGATGATCGATTAAGTTTTGTGTATAATTTGTGTTCATGATTTTTCCTTTTTTTTTAAATAACTATGTTGTTTAAAAAAGGTTATAGTTTTATTCGTTTTTAAACATCGTTAATTGTGTTATTAGCTATTGGAGTATCGCTAATGATCTTCTTCTGTAACTTTTTATCGTTAATCTGTTTTTAACCATATCAAAACTGTACTGATTAAATCAACCTATTTTGAAGTTAAAAAAGAGCTGTTTTCTCCTATTTTGCCTCTAAAAAAATGCAATTTGACATAATTATCATATATGTTAGCATTATAGTATAAAAATGGAGGAAAAAAATGGAAAGAAAAAGTTTTATTTTACCTATATTCTTAGGTGTTTTATCTGTATTTTTACAAGCAGACTTTGTTGAAGTTTCTGTTTGGCATAAGTTGACTTCATCTGGGCAAGTTCAACGATTGATTTTGTGTGGAGATCAGCATGATATCAAAGAAAAGGGCTTTATTCAGGCTCAAGAGGTTGTACAGCTAGTATCTAATGATAAAAACAGCCATATAATTGTAGAAGATTTTAATGATTTAAATGGTGTTGTTGAAGATATTAAGGTGTTTTTTGAAGAATCAAAACAGCAAGATGTAGTTCAATTGCAGCAACAAGTGCAAGATCGTTACTCCAAGCATGAAGCTCATAGAGTGGATCGAGCAAAAAATGAGGATAACTCATTGCTCTTTTTGATTCCTTATTTTGCAAATAAGCATTCTGTTGAATGTACTAATGTTGATTTTCGAAATAGTTTTTCATCTGATATGCAGCCTTATGATATAAAGGACTGTGCTTCAATAAAGCCGGTAATGTCTTGGATGCTTCAGCGCAAGGTTGAAAGGATGAGGCTTTTTAATGATAATGAAAAATTAAATGAATTTTATCAAAAAAAGGTGCAGCAATTTTTGCCTTTTATGAACTATATCTGTTCTATAATGGAACGGGAAAAATTAACTTATCAGGAGTTGAGCCTGTATTTATATAACTTGTTTTTAAATAATCCTGATGCTTATAATGCAGATTTGTTTTTGCCGGCAACGAAAGAAGATAGTTTTGCTATACGCGATAATTTAACAGACATTATTAATGAGATTAAGTCTATAGGGGCATCTGCTAAGTTGAAAGATGAGCTAAAGGAAATGATTGATTATTTGCTTGATCTTTGTACCGTAGATTTAATTGATGTTCAAATAATGCATGAGATATTTAAAAAACAACTTGTAATTGATGCGCAAAACACTGTTGTTGTGTGTTGTGGTTTGGCTCATATGCAGGCTATAGAAAATATGTTAATGCCTTTAGGGTATACAAAAATTGAAAATAAAAAAGATCGATCTGGGATTCAACTTAAACAACTTTGTGAACCATACGTATTAAGTCATAGTCAAGAGCATGATATGGTAAAATCTTTATGGCTCCGCATATCTTTGTTTTTTTCTTATTGTTTTAATTTGTTCAATCAAAAATAAGAGGTTTATCATGAAAAAATTATTTATAATAATGTTAGTCTTTTGCGCGTCTATAATCAAGGCAGACTTTACGCATGTAAATCTGTGGCAAAAAAAGTTGGCAACCGGAGAAAAACAACATGTTTTATGTTGTGGAGATAGGCATCGCATTATGCAAAAAGGCCTGAAACAGGTTGAGCGTCTTATGGAGTTTATTACAAAAGTCCCCGGTAAAAATGAAATTATTATAGAAGATGCACTTAATTATCAAATTTCAATGCAAAAGTTGAAAGAAAATGATGATGGCTCAGTAGAGCATAAGCGTTTAATGGAAGATTTTCAGGATTTTCAAAATGAAATGAATGCCTATCGCCGTCAAGATGTCATTGATGGTGTTATTAGTGGCATTGTTCTTGTTCCTGAGCTTGCAAAAGAGCATGATATTGCTTGTACAAATATTGAATTTCGTCAGGTTGTTACCGGCCAATTACCGGACTTAATTGAACTTATAGATGAGCATGGTTTTAGTCATTGTAAAATAATCAATGGCATAGTTGAAACAGTGTTAAATACAGTTGAGTCATTTGATGATTCATTACAGTTAAATGCATTATGCAGTTAAGTTGAACATTTTCAATTCGGCAGCTATTGATGATTTTCAAGTTTGGTTTAATAACTTAAAAAAAGTTTTATATCATATTAAGCATGATAAAAATAGTCAAAAGCATCGAGCAGATTTGAGGATGATATTGACACATATATTTGATTTAGCATCAGTACAGTTGGTTGATGCAGTTATTCTGCATGAAGTTTATAAGAATCAAGTTACATGCAATACTGATAGTGCTATTTTTATATGCGTAGGACGAGCGCATATGCTTGAGGTAGAAAAACTGTTACCCGCATTGGATTATAAAAAAATAGATGCATGTTTTAATATCAAAGGTGTAGATGTTGAACGATTTTGTGCACTATATATTAAGCCAACTTCTGCAACAGATGAACATACAAAAAGAGTTCAGGATATACCGTTTTGGCTACGGATTGTTTCTGTGATAAAATACTGCATTGGGTTTTTTGGAAATTAAAATGGTTTTGCAAAAACCTATCCATTTGGTCACATTTTTTATAGATTTTGATATGATATAATTAAGTTGAATATCAATAAGTGCAGGAGAACAATAAATGACTACGGTAACTGATTGTATTACAATCGAAGAACTAAAAAAAATGTCTGAAAATATGTTTGATGATCTTGTCAAAGCAGTTGTTGATATTGAGAAAGAAATAATGGTTGTTGATGCTGAAATGCATGCTGATCAAGAATATTATTTATTGGAAAATGAATCAAAGCAAAAAGATTTATGGGGGATCAATCTGTTTCCATATAGTTTTGGTACAGAGGATTTTATCATTTTTGATTCTATGATTAATTTGCGTCCTTCTTCAGGGAATCGTAGTAGAATAGTTGAAAATCCTGTGGTTCAAGAAAAAATAAAAAATATTGTGCATAAGCTGGTGAAGTCATGAAGATCCATAAAGGATTATCATTAGAGCGCTGGTTTACGTTTTCTTTATTTGAACAATTAGCCAATGTTGGCACTGACATTGAGCGTGTAATCAATTGGAAAAAAAAAGAAAACATTGATTATAGTGAAAAAGCCTTTGCAAGGGCTTTAGAGTTATTAGACCTTACTATTTTAGATGATAAAAATAAGGGTGGAAAGCTAAGAGAGTTGTTGCGAATGAGAGAAATTCTTATTGATTATTTTGTATATGATAATCAGTACAATTCTAATGACAAAATGTGGCAAGATTACTTTTATCAATTTAATTATGCTGCCGCTATTCAGAACGGAAAATAATCATACCGAAGCCTCTTTAAAAGTCTTGAGAGCTTGAAGCATAGTGCTGTATTTTTTTTTTAATTTTTCCATATGATTTTTTCACTATCTATAGAGTCTTTCATTTCTTTATTTATATGATGATAATCTACAACAACTTTATACATGATGTTGCTTCCTTCAAGAACGCTTTTAATTTCACCAAGTTCTATAATTGGTAATTTTTCTCCTGTATCTATTGCAAGATCAATATCAGAAAAATCGGCATTTATGCCTCGAGCACGTGAACCATATAAATAAATACGTGCATTTGGTTGTAAAGCATGTATGAGTGAGATTATTTTATCTTTAGTTTAGTTGATCAAGGGTTTTTATATAGCTTCCTTATGAAACAAAAATGCCTGAATGATATGCGCGTGTTTTTGCTTCTGTCATTGTGATTGCACGTTCTAATCTTTGCGATTTTGATTCAATAAACTGCTCTTGTTCAAGTTCAAGAAATAAAAGATTTTTTGCCTCAATATCATTGCGAATATTTTGATAGAATTCAATTGGAATTTCAGCATATGATAAATCTAAAAAGAGGCAGAAACGTTCAAGTAATGTAATAAACAGATCATTAAGATCATCTTGATCATTAAGAATGTCTTTTTCATATAAACGTGCAAGTTGATCGGCTATAATTTTCACATTGCGCCAAGCTTGTTCATATTCTTGTGGATTCCATATAAGTTTATTCACTGTCATTTCAAAAAATACCATAAATGATTTTCGTAGCTCTTCGATTGATGCATCGGCAGAAAGTTCATTGCTGGTTTGAATCAAAGAGATTATATCTTGTGATAAGTCGGTAAAATAAGCATCAGGATCAATTTTGAGGTAATCAAATTTGTTGAGCATTGTTTCGTACATAGAAGATGAAATTTGCTTTTGTAATGTCTTGTATGCCGGTGTGAGTTCATGAGAACATGCTTGTTGCAAGAGCGGAGTCACTTCATCTAACATTTGGCAGTATGCATATGGATTTATATACATACTTTGTTTGAGTTTATTGCCAAACATACGCAATATTGATTGATAATAACTACGCGTTTGTGGTGTATTGCGTTTTAAAAATTGAGTAAAATGGAAAAAGTTATTGGGTAAAAATTCAGTTCCATAATCAGGATGATTGTATGCATGACGAATAAAGCAGCGCAGCCCATGATTGGAAAATTTTATTGGTTGTAAAAAATGACTGTGATCAAATGTAATAGAATTACTCATTTCGGCAACACTATTGACAGGGAGTTGAAAATCTTTGCTGTTTACATTATGACTAGATAGTAGACATGTGAATAAAAGGATGGATAAAATAAGCATTATACGTACCTCTAAAATAAAAGGATTTTTTTGTAATTAGTTGTTATCCTATCATGGAATATGGCATGTAATCAAGATAAGGCTGATTTAAGAGCGTAATAAAAATGTTGATAAAGCCTTGTTTTTAAAGGGAGCGGCCTCTCCCCTGTCATTCCTGCGAAGGCAGGAATCCATATTGTTTACGATAGGGTTTTAGAATTATTATTGGATCCCTGCCTGCGCAGGGATGACAAAGAAGGCAGGGATGACAGAGAGCGTTAATTTTTATATCAGTGTTATTCGTTTTTTGTAAGCTTAATTTGTTAAATTGTAAAAAAAGTAATCAGTATGGCATTATATTATTATCAAGCGTTTTCAAAAGATGGAAAAAAAATAACCGGCTATGTGGACGCCGGATCGGAAGTTTCTGTTAAAGAACAGTTACAACGTAAAGGTATTTTTCCAACCAAAGTAGAGCGTTCCTTGGGGGGAAAGAAAAAGAGTTGGTATGCCCGTTTTTTTGAAAAAGGGGTATCAGTTAAAGAGGTGATTTTATTCACCAAACAACTTGCCGTATTATTAAAATCGGGGGTTCCGTTATTACAAGCATTCGAGCTTTTATCAGAGCAATTTAGCGGACGATTGCAAACGGTTATTGTTGCAATTAAAGATGACCTCAAAGAAGGGCGTGCGCTTGCCGATGCAATGTCAGATTATCCAAAAATTTTTAGCAACATCTATGTTCAGCTTGTGCGTGCAGGTGAAGCAAGCGGTAAATTGGAAATGATTTTGGAGCGATTGGATGGTTTTTTAGAGCGGCGTGAGCAGATTAGAAAACAGGTAAAGTCTGCAATGATGATGCCTATTATTCAGATGGTTGTTGCAGTTATTGTTGTTGGTGTCATGATGATTTTTGTTGTGCCACAGATGGCTCAAAATTTTGCAACACAAAATAAAGAGTTACCATTGCCTACAAGAGTTATTATTAACCTTTCAGAGATTTTACAAAGTTATTGGATTTTTCTTATTCTATTGGGCGCTCTTTTGGTTATGGGATATATGTATTGGGCAGCAACCAAAGAAGGCCGTCGCTTTATTGATAGGGCAAAGCTTAAGATGCCATTGATTAAATATTTTGCTAAAACGAATGCAGTGGTACAGTTTAGTTCAACTCTTGGTATGCTTATCGAAAGTGGCGTGAACCTAGCTGAATCATTAGACATTGTAGTGAGTATTATCAATAATAGTGTGTTAGCTAATGCTTTAGATGATGCTCGAGATAATATTATAAAACAGGGTAAAATTGCGCAGTACCTTAAGAAAACAGATATTTTTCCTCCTATTGCAATTTATCTCATTAAGACGGGAGAAGAAAGCGGAAATTTAGATATGATGTTATTAACGGTTGCACGAAATTATGAAGAAGATTTAGCCGAATTGACTGATAGTATGACGGCGACATTAGGGCCAATACTTTTGGTTGTTATGGCTTTAGTTGTAGGGTTCATTGTAATTGCAATTGCAGTTCCAATGATGGATTTTGGTGAAATTTCAGGCATATAAAGGAGATCTGATATGACAATAACACAGGCACGATCAGCTCGTGAAGGATTTACATTAATGGAGATTTTGATTGCAATTGCTATTGTTGCGATTGTAACGATAACTGTTGGTCCGGCTTTATTGAGGCAGGCATTTAGAGGAAAACGTGATGCAACAAAAGTAAGATTGCAAGGTGTAAAATCTTCAGTTCAACAGTATCATATGGATAATAATTCATACCCTGAAAAATTACGCGATTTAGTCAAAAAACCTGCGGATGCAAAAAGATGGGACGGCCCATACCTCGAGCAGGAGCCACGCGATGCATGGGATAGAAGGTTTAACTATAAACGCACGCCAAGTGGTAAAAAGCCGTATGAACTTTATTCATGGGGTGAAAACGGGCGTGGAGCACCAAAAGAGGAATGGTTGAGTGTTTGGGACTCCTAAATTTGGATTTACATTATTAGAAATTTTGATTGCCATAGCCATTGTTGCGGTTATGGCAATCGTCGTTGTTCCTAATGTTGGCAGAAAAAAGCCGGGCGCTGAGCGTAAGGCCTTTGTTGCTAAATTAAATGCATTAACGCAACTTGCTTGGCAAAATGCATTGGCGCAAAATAGATTGTATAGAGTTTTATTTGATTTTAAAAATAAAATAGTTTCAGTTGAGCAAGAAACTAATCAAAAGGATGCGCAAGGGCAGCCAAAATTTGAGCAGACTCGCATCACGTATTTAGATACTCAAATTGAATGGCCTGAACATTTGCAGATTAAAAATTTCTTTATTGAAGGTTTTGATGAATCCAAACGTTTTGTTGGTCGTGATACGGGCGAAACGTGGTTTTTTGTGGTTCCGGATGGCATGACACAACGCGTTACTATTAATATTGCCGATACAGTAGATCGGTTGACCAATGGTCGACCAAGAAAAATTGGTCTTGTTTTGAATCCTTTTAATGCGCAGTTTAAAACATATGATACATTCAAAAAGTAATGGTTTTACACTTATTGAAGTTCTGCTTGCAATGACGCTTGTAGGCGTGGTTCTTACTCCTATTTATTCATTGCAAAATACTGTATTTACTAGAGTATTAAAGATGGTCAATGCTGTAGAGCGTATGTTTGTAGCTTATGATTTTTTTCTTGATGAAGAAAATGTTCTTCGACAAAATAGGAAAAAGAAAAAAGAACAAAAAAAAATAACCAAAAAAATTGATGATCCATCAACTGAGCTTATCTATGAAGTTCAAGATGTACCTAAAGATTCAGCATTACAAAAAAATTTTAACAATCTTTACATTGAAAAAACAACATGGGATTGGCAAGAGGGAAACAAAAAGAGGTCAGATCAATTTATTAATATTTTGTTCGAACCTCCTATGCCAAAAAAACAAGAAAAAAAAGATGAAGCAAAAGATAAACCTCCTTCGGACAAGCAGGGTGATCAGGATGATAAAGAACAACAAAAAGGAACACCGCAGTCTCGTGGAGATACAGCTCGTGGAGGTAAAAAATGAAATCAGGATTTACCTTACTTGAAATTTTAATCGCCACCGCAATCTCTTCTCTATTGATGACGATTTTATTTTTTTCATATAATCAAATGAACAATGTTGTGCGATATGTGACAGACTATACTGATATTTTTGATAGTGCAATTTTAGTTGAACAGCAAATTACAAAAGACATTGCAGGTGCATTTATTCCTGTGCAGGCAATTGAACCAAAGGCCAAAGGTCAAAAAGAGGCATCAACTGATGAACAACAACAACAATTAGAACCGGAAAAAAAAGAACAAAAACGGGCGGTTTTAAAGGATCCCTTTGTGAGCAAAAATGTGGGTAAAAATATGAGTATGCTCAGTTTTATTACAGCAAATCCAATGCGTGTTTATTGGGGCAAAAAAACTGGAGAGCCAAAGCCGAGCATCGCTCGTGTGGTATATACATTACAAGAGGATAAGAATTCACCTAAAAATCAGCCTCGCTTTTCATTATATCGTCAAGAGGGCAAAGGGTTAGAGTTGGCTCCTTATACAAAAAAAGAGAGTTCAATTGAGAGATATTTAATTGCTGAGAATATTGAATCCTGTACTTTATCTTTTTTCGTAACGGTTGAAAAAGAGTCGGAGCAAGAAGTATCTGGAAAATCTCAAAATAATAAAGATACGTCTGAAGTTAAAAAGCAAAAAAAAGAGAAAGAGGTTGAGATTAAAACTTTTGATGATTGGCATATTAATGAAGATAAAAAAGATGCGCGTTCAAAATCAAAGTTGCCGGATATAGTTTCCATGGAAATTACTTTGGCCGATGAAGTTGGGCGTCGTAATCGTACATTTAAGTTTGCTGTAGGCGTTGCAGCTAAGTTTACCGAAATTCCTGAACCCAAAGATCAAAATGAAAAAGAAGAAAAAAAACCTGGTCCGCAACCAAGTAAGCAACAAGCGAAAAAAGAAGTTTTAGTGACTGGAGCAAATTCAGTGGTTCAAAATATACGTGCAATGTTCAGGACTTAAATATATGAATAAAAATAAAAAAGGCTTTGTGCTCATTTTTAGTTTAATGCTCATTTTTTTATGTATGTTTTTAGTTATGTACATTACCAATCGTGGGACAACATTTGTTCCCTATGCAACAATTGCTATTGAAAGAAAGCAAGCTTATATTCTTGCTCAAAGTGGTGTGCAGCTAGCAATCAGTCAAATTATTGCACCAAAGGTACAACAAAAAAAAGAAACAAAAGAGGATGAAAAAAAGAAGGAGCCATCTGAAGAGGAACAAGTAAAAGATATGCTTACGGTTATTTTGCCCACTTTAAATCGGTGGCAAGAGATAAAACTCACTGAAAATATTGAGGGTATTGATGCTACGATTAAATTTTGTATCATGTGTGAAAATGGTAAGTTTAATCTAAACTCTTTTTATGACTTTAAAAGTAAAAAATTTATCAATTTGATAAAAGATGCTGATAGTAAAAAAGCGGCGCAAGATATTTTCAAAACAGTTAAAACTGTTATGGGAGGTAAAGAGTTATTTGGCTCTTTTGAACAGCAACTGAAGAATCGTGATATATTCTTCAATGATGCAACTGAGCTGCTCACATCTGCATTTGAACCATTTAAAAATGCATTGTTCTATGAGCCACCGTCAGGTGACAAAGAGGGGGGTAAAATAAAGCAACCTGTTTATCTTATGGATCTGTTTACTGTCTGGACCTCAAACCCCCAAATTAATCCATGGTTGATGTCAGATTCAGTATCAGCTGTGTTTAATTTCAAGCGTGCGCAACCTGGAGACACACAAGAAAGAAAAAAGGTAGTTGCACAATGGCTGAAACCATTTAAACTTAAAGCTCAGTGGCAAAAAGATTGGAATAGCCAATTATCGTCACTTTATGGAAAAGAATATAATAGTATACCCAAAAGTTTACAGCCGTTTTTGAGCAGTACGTTTGAAGCAAACGTTTTTTCTATTTTAACTTATGCAACCGTAGGTCGTGTTACACAGCGCTTACTTACTATTGTTGAACGTTTACCATCAAAGGATGATGATCCTGAAGATGTTGTAATAAAAAAAGTTTACTGGCTGTGATCTTTGTTAAGGAACAACTTTGCGATATACCCGAGAAACGAAGGTCGGCATTTTTGTTTTGGCTGCAATTGCAGTATTTGGCTATATGAGTTTTTATCTTGGTATGTTTCGTTTTGATCATGATCAATATGTTCGTCATACCTTGTATTTTCAAGATATCTCAGGATTGCTCAAAAAAGCTGAAGTAAAAATAGCCGGTGTCAATATTGGTTGGATTCATGATATTTCATTAGTTGATAAAGATGGCATGTGTGCACGTGCTGATGTTATGATTGATAAAGCTTATCATTTGTATCAAGATGCATATGGCGTTGTGCGTCAAGAGGGCATTATAGGGCCGGTTTATCTTGAAATTGTGCCGGGTGATCCATCGTTGCCGCAACTTATGCCGGGAAGCTCATTGGTCCGTCCGCAGACAGAGCCTGCTTCGGTCGATGAATTGATGCGGAGTTTTAAAGATATTGCAACAGAGATACATGAAATTGCAAAGTCAGTAAAAGATGCATTAGGCACAGATCAGCAGGTTAATGAAATAACACATGTTGTCTCAGGGGTAAACCATGTAGTTGATCAGCTTAACACACAAGTGTTGCCCGCATTTACTGAAAGTGTACAAAATATTGCTCAAGTTATTGATCGTGATTTTGGTCGGTTCGCACAACGAGCAGAAGAAACTGCTGATTGTCTCGATGCGGCATCGGATCATATGGTACAAGGATTCGAAGAGGTCAATGCAATTGCGCGAGACATTAATGCCGGCAATGGCTTTATGGGTAAAATGATGCAGGATGAACAGATCTATAACAATGTTCGTTTTTGCACAGATCAAGTTGCACATGCTTTTGACAAATTTTCTGATCTTTATTTTACGTATGATGGTCATGTTGAGAATATGTTCGAACAGGCTTCATTTTCATGCTTTAAAAATGCTAAAGGGATTTTTAATGTGCGTATTTATCCGCGGCCTGATTATTTTTATTTAGTTGGTGTAACGACTTCTCAGCAGGGTTACATTCGTAGAACAACAACATTGAGAGATTTCACGGATGACTGTTTTAATGAAGTATGCTCGGATGAGCAGCTTCCTGAATGGGCAAAATATCAATATATTTTCAATGAAAACAGGCAACGCATAAAGCGCAATGCATTTAAAGTTGATTTACAGTTTGGTAAAGTGTTCAATTATGTTGCATTGCGTGCCGGTTTGATTGAAGGAACCGGCGGATTTGCGGCCGATCTTTTTGTGCCATACTCTGATCGCATTGGATTGATTTCTACCTTTAAAATGTATGATTTCAGAGGGCAAAATCGCATTGACGATGAACGACCGCACCTCAAATGGATCAATCGTATTTTCTTATTCGATACGGTTTATATCGCATTTGGTTTTGATGATTTTGTCAGTAAATGTGACAAATCAGTTTTCCTTGGTGCCGGTTTTAGATTTGGCGATGAAGATATCAAATACTTATTGCCAAATTTTGTAGGGACTTAAAAAAATAGAGCTCTATAAAATGTAGAGCTCTATTGATTGATTTAGCCTTGAGTCTCTTGGTAGTCTCCTCGCACTATTTGATTAGGATGACCTCCTCGCACTAATGGACGATTCATTCTTTCATCTCGTGGACTCACGTACCCGCCTCTTGTTATAACTAAATTGCCTAAACTTCCATACTTAGCCCCAGTTAGTTCTTTTTTATTACCTTGAGGTAGAGATTGTTTAAGCTGGGTGCCCAATTTTGATGCAAATACGCCAGATGTTATGCACAGCAATGACAACATTAATAGTTTCTTCATATTCGTTTCCTTTTTTATGAAGGTTTGTATATTTACGTATCTAACCTTATGTTATCAATTGGGGGGGGGGTGAATGCAATGATTTGATTGAAAAGTCATGATTTACAGGGAAAAATGATCAAAATAGGTGTCTCTTTTTACTGACAATTCATGCTGATTTAAAGTGCAATTTTACATCAGTATGAATTCCTTATTGTTTAATCATATCTATTTTGAGCTCGTTGACACAAAGTGTGCAAAAGTGATACACTTATTTGTATGATAAGTAAAGGTTGTTTCATGCATTGAGGAGTGAATATGCCAACTAATAAACCACGGTTTAATATCACCATGGAGCCGGAAATGGCAGATCATTTGAATAAATTAGCAAAAAAGAGATCAATTTCAGCTTCAAAGTTGGTGCAAGAGTTGGTTGCTGATGCTTTAGATCGTTATGAAGATATGGCGCTTTCAGAATTGGCAGATGAGCGCGAAACAGTGACTCAAAAAGTTGTTGCGCATGATGATGTTTGGAAATAAAACAAAGTTATTTGCGATAGTATACTTGGCAGATGTGCAGAAAAAGGATATTCCATCGCTGCCTGCATCGGCAAAAAAAATGATCCAAAAAGCGATTGAACAACGATTAATGATTGATCCGATCGGATACGGCAAGCCATTGCGTTATAGTTTGAAAGGGTATCGCAGATTGCGTGTTGCTGATTACCGCGTGGTATATAAAATTGATCAAGAAAAAGCTCAAGTTATTGTTATTGCAATTAAACATCGTAAACAAGTGTATGATTAAAAATGTTTTGTTACGGAGTAAAGAGCCAAATTTTATAGAGACATAAAAAGGGAATGCAATGATTTATGCATTCCCTTTTTTATTTAGCCTTGCTGCTTTTTTTTCTCTGCATATTGTCTATCAAAAGCTGCAATAGCTGCATTAGGGTCATACTTAGTAGCAGATCCGCTTTTTCCGTATTTAGCGTCTCTTGCAGCTATTGCCCGTCTATACTGCTCATCACCAGTGATGGACTCGTGCATCGCATTAAGATTTCTACCTACTACTTCAACCCGCACTGTTCCTGCTGTTCCTCCTGCAAATGCACCAACTGTTACACACAGCAACGACAATATTAATAGTTTCTTCATATTCGTTTCCTTTTGTATGAAGGTTTATATATTTACGTATCTAACTTTATGTTATCAATTGGGGGGGGGGGGTGAAAGCAATGATTTGATTGAAAAGTCTTCATTTACAGGGAAAAATGATCAAAATAGGGTGTCTCTTTTTACTGATAATTCGTGCTGATTTAAAGTGCAATTTTAAATCAGCACGAATTATTTGCTGTTTAATCATATAAAGTTCCAATGAGCGTTGCGCTTTAGTTTGATGATTTTATTGGCAAGTGTGACAAATCAGTTTTCCTTGGTGTCGGTTTTAGATTTGGTGATGAAGATATCAAATACTTATTGCCAAATTTTGTAGGAACTTAAAAAAGGGAGCTCTATGTTTTTTAGAACTCCCTTTTTTTAATGAATTAACCTTGACTGTAGTTTTGACGAGTTATTGATATTGAGTTACTTGGGGCTGGTTCCATTCCCGCTGGAATATCTGACCTAGTGCCATATTCAGTCTTACCAGTTTTTGGGTTTCTCCAACTATATATTTGGACACCATGTATTTCTTTTGCGCGTTGATCGCCAGGAGCTTTGTTAGGAAGTAGGGATGCAAATGCACCAACTGTTACACACAGCAATGACAACATTAATAGTTTCTTCATATTCGTTTCCTTTTTTATGAAGGTTTGTATGTTTACGTATCTAACCTTATGTTATCAATTGGGGGGGGGTGAATGCAATGATTTGTGTGAGAATCCATGATTTACAGGGAAAAGTGGGCTATCTTTTTATAGTAATTGTAAAAAATAACAGCAGCTGATATAATTTACAAAAAATGATTAAGATAAGAAAATCTTTGAATGCAAAAATATAATATGGATATTTTTACTTAGTCTTATATCTATTGGCGATTTACAGGGAGGTTATATGTTTAAACGAAACATTAAGCCGGTTTTAGAAAAAGCCCTTAAACGGAGCCCTATTGTTTTGCTTAACGGAGCACGTCAGGTAGGGAAATCAACTTTAGCAAAAGAATTGTTAAAAGAAGGGGGGTTTAATTATCTTACATTTGATGATGAAACGGTTTATTTGGCAGCAAAATCAGACCCAACAAGTTTTATTGAAAACATTCAAAAGCCGGTTATTATTGATGAAGTGCAGCGTGTGCCGGAGCTATTTTTACCGATAAAAAAAGATATTGATAATAATAGGGTTCCTGGGCGATATCTTTTGACCGGTTCGGCCAATCCATTATTAATTCCACGCTTAGGTGATTCTTTGGCTGGGCGTATGGAAATTATTGATTTAATGCCATTGTCTCAAGGTGAAATTTTAGGTATTACTGAAACATTTATCGATACAGCTTTTAGTGATAAGCCATTTAAATGTCCAAAAAAGACGTTATCAAAGAAGGAGCTTTATCATAAAGTTTTAGTTGGGGGTTATCCTTCAGTTCAGGGCGGGGATGAAGAGGCTGTTGAGGCATGGATGCGTTCATATATTAATCTGTTGTTGCAGCGTGATATTAAAGATTTGGCACAGATTGAAAAATTAACCGAATTGCCCAATTTATTAAGAGTATTGGCTTTTCGAACATCAAACTTGCTTAATGTTGCAGAGGTTTCGCGTGAAATGAAAATGGTTGCCCCTACGGTACATCGTTATATTGCACTTTTAGAAACAATTTTTATTATTTCATTGCAATTATCATGGCATACAAATTTGGGTTTACGTTTTATCAAATCTCCAAAAGTTTTTTTTATTGATTCCGGTTTGCTTGCTTATCTATTGGGTATCAATATGGAGCGAGCTTTAATTGATAGTATGCAGATGGGCAAAGTGCTAGAAAATTTTATTGTTGGAGAGTTAAAAAAACAGGCGACATGGAGCAAGATAAAACCTGAAATACATCACTTGCGTACTTTTGAAGGTAAAGAGGTCGATATCATTTTAGAGGATCGCACAGGCAAAATCGTTGGCATCGAGATCAAGAGTGGTGCAAGCGTGAATGCAAGTGCATTTAAAGGGTTAAAATACTTGCAAGAAAAAGTTCCCGATAAATTGGTTAAAGGCATTGTTTTATATGGTGGTTCTGAGTGCGTACCGTTTGGTAAAAACATGTTTGCATTACCAATTAATGTTCTTTGGGAGTAAAGAAGATAATGGATTGATTTTTCCTTGGCGCCGGTTTTAGATTTGGCGATGAAGATATCAAATACTTATTGCCAAATTTTGTAGGAACTTAAAAGGGAGCTCTATAAAATGTAGAGCTCTCTTTATTCAATCACTTTAGCCGGCAGAAGAATATTGATATACTCCTGGACCCGTAGGAAAGGGTTTTTTTTCTTTTATTTTTTTTCTTTTATTTTACCAGGATATTTTTTCTTTAATGATTCAACGCAAGACTTTTCCCATATATATCGACTAGGTGGCGATCCCATCCCTTGCCAAGGCCCTGAGAACCGTTCCTTGCGGCATGATTGCAGTTCTTGATGAACTATAGGATCATCTGAGTGATAACGGGTAGTAGTATATCCTTCGGGTGCATCGGGTGCAGGAGCTTTGTGACGAGTTATTGTTAAAGGGCTTGATCTTAATGAACTCAATGTCATGCACAGCAATGACAACATTAATAGTTTCTTCATATTAGTTTCCTTTTTTATGAAGGTTTATATGATTACATATCTAACATTATGTTATCAAATTGGGGGGGGGGTGAAAGCAATGATTTGATTGAAAAGTCTTCATTTACAGGGAAAAATGATCAAAATAGGGTGTCTCTTTTTTTACTATAGTTGAGTGTCTATACTTTTCGATTATTTATTGACAATAATATGTAATATTTGATAATGTTTATTTAATAAGTTAAAGAAAATGTTACTGGGGGTGATTCTATGAAAAAAGTAAACGTAACCTTCTCAATTCCACCTGAAACTCATCAAGAACTACAAAAGTTAGTGGGGCGAAAAAAGATGAGTGCTTTTGTAGCAGCTTTGATTGATAAAGCACTCGAGGATAAAAAAAAACAGCTCAAGCGAGCATATCAAGAAGCTGCGAATGATCCTGATATACAAAAAACGTTTGAGCAGTGGAGTGCTACTGATGCTGATCTGGGAGATTGGGAATGGTAAAACAGTTTCCCAAACGAGGAGATATTTTTTGGGTTAAATTAGACCCCACGCTCGGTAGCGAAATAAATAAAACACGCCCTGCAGTTATTGTTTCCAATGATTTACAAAACGAGTATTCAAACATCGTGATTATTGCTCCGCTTACCAGTAATATTAAACGTAAGTTACCATTTCACGTGTCTATCGAAGTAGAAGGAAAGGAAGGGCGTATTCTGATTGATCAAGTTCGTGCTATTGATAAAAGAAGATTGGCAAAGCAGATGGCAATCTGTGAACTGCAAACCATGATTGCAATTGATAAGGCATTAAAGTTGGTGTTTAATTTGATTTAGCATTGAGTAAATTTTGTAGGAGTTTTTTCGTTTAAAAAATCCTTACAGGCTTGCTATTTTAAATGCGTTTGCCCTGGGGGGTGAATGCAATGATTTGATTGATTAAAAACAGATCGTAATCTCTAAGTAGATTTTTTGGCGATATCTTTAGATTTTACATTGTTTTTTAGAGGTAAACCTGTTTCAGTTACACCTTTAAGTCCGGAAAGTGGACCAGATTGCGGGCCAAATTTATTTTTAAATATCTCGCTTGCATTTTTCGCATCACTCTTAATACGGACATATATATCTTTGTTAGGTGCAAATTCAAAGTATGGCAGTACTACAAAACCTTCTGAGATGGCTTTTTTATCAGTTGAGCTAGTTTCATAATTTATTATATATGGGTCATTTCTTTTATCTGTAATAAAAAGAGCCACGGTGTCATTGGTGTTTATTTTATTAGTGGTTATGCGATCGTTAGGGCTAATTGCTTTAAGTTGGTTTGCAAAATTTTGATCAGTAACTTTTTGTTGTGTGATCAGGCTTATTTGGTTTTGATTCATTGGTAAAGCATAAAAGGTTTTTCTACTTTTATTCCAAAGTTCAACATCAGGTTTAGTGTTTAGCGCACATGTACAAAAAAGTACCATAATTGCGACTGTTTTTTTCATTTTAGATTCCTTTTTTATAGTCTTGACACAAAATAAAACATTACATATCTAGTGTTATGTTATCAATTAAGAAGGGTGAAATGCAATAGTTTGATTAACAAGTGATAACTTACAGGGGCGACCAGGTGTGTTTTCATTATAATAGAATTTAAATGTGGACATAATTTAATTTGCATTATGTCCACATTTTTTTGGTATGGATAAAAACAGATGGATATAAAGGGCTTAAATAGGATTTTTTGGTATATATTGTAACAACTTACAGGTTGAAGTTACAATCTGATAAGATGCAGTTCGACTAGGCAGGTGAAGGGTGAAAAATGTATAAAATAGTATTATTTTTGGTTTTTTTAGCATTGAGTATAAAAGCAGCAGATATAAAAAAACCACAATATATGAATGAAGAAGATTATGCAGATTTTTGTACAGCGCAAAAGATAGCAGGTTTTTTTTTCAAAACTCAGGATTTAGTAAATGATGCATTGGCTCATGCAATTTCATCTATTCAATTAATAGTGCCAGACGAGCGGTCCATTGCTCCTAAGATAGATTATTTAGACAGATGTGTCCCTAAGATTGATAGAGGGTTGTTGCTAAAAGAAGAGAATGGCATGTTTGGATGTCTTGTGACCAAATGGGGTGCATGGCATTTTGCAAAGGATAGGTGTACTAGGGGGTATGCACCGGAAATAATTGATGATCTTATTTTAAATGTAGTTCATATTACGATTTGGCCGGTTTTTATTGATGTGATGGTGCACGATGTTGCTGAGCTGAAAAAAAATATGAAAGGATAGATTATATGCTTAGGTCAGATCAGGCCGGCGATATGTATAACATGCAAATTTTTAAAGTTTTGAGGGATATTATTTTTAAATTACATGAAAAATGTAAAGATGAAAAACAAAAACTGAAATTGAATATTTGTGGATTTACTCCTGATCATAAACCTATCTATATAGTTAAATCGTTTGATAATAAAGAGTTAAGAAATCCTTTAGGTAAGGTACATTTCAGAAATCAACAAAGTAAAGCAAAGAAAGCCCGAAGTAAAACATTAAGGCTAAGCGAGCATAGATTATATAACAAAAAGAAAGAGTGGCATGATGCAAAGAAATTTTATATCAAACAGCAAAAATAGTTTGTTGATTATTTTAATATGTTATTCATGTAATTTAGTTGCTGCTGCGCATCAGTATACAGAGCAACACCTTCAAGAAGTACAGGCGGCTCATCAGATTCGTTCTATAGTATTTGAAGTCATTGAACAGATTAGGCACAAGACAGAAACCTCTTTTTATTATACTGACGATCAACAAGAAAGTTTTGTGCCTCTTGAGCAATGTGGCATTTACATTAATAAAGGGTTGCTTTTTTGCATCGATAAAAATAAAGTCCCCGGGTTTATTATTACTCGTTGGGGAGGATTTTATTTTAGTCAAAATAGAGTTTCTATTGTTGATGATACCCCGGATCAATTGGGTTTATGGGATGCGGTTTGTGTAAATATATGTGCCCATGAACAATTGGAATTAAAGTTTCTTGGAGAAACGGTTTTAGGAGGCAAGTCTGTATTTTCGGTACAAAAAGTTGCAGGAGTAATGTTAGCTGATCCATTTGGATCTGTTGAAAAAAAACCAAAATTATCGATCAGCTCAGAATCTATAATAAGAAGGTTATCACGGACTGTTTCAGCTCCGGTTATCAATGCCTATTCTCATTTTTCGAGTTCTTCGGCAGGAACAGTAAGAAAAAAGCCAAGAGCTGCTTCTCAATTGCGTCCATATGTATTGCCGCGTTCTTCTGTTTATCGATCCCTTCCTTCCATGACTTACTTTAAAACAGAAGAGGAAATTAGTTGGCTTGATTTGTGTCATATATATCATGAAAAATGTAGGCATGAAAAGGATCTTGTTGGAGAACAAAAGGCAGGGCGTCGGTGCAGAAAAAATAATGGAAATGATGAAAGTTAATTTTTATAGATTTGCATTTCAATCTTGAGTAGACTGTTACAAGTCCGCTATGTGCTATGTTCAAAAAGGAGTTTGTTGTGCGTAAAAAAATAGTTTTTTTCGTTCTTTCAGTTATTATTATAACCTTTGTGTTTTTATATACGCCGCAAACAAATAGAGCAAATGAGCCATGTTTGGCAAATCCTATTGCTCATGGCACTATTATTATCTTAAATGGTGTTCCATCTGTGGGTAAAACATCGATTCAAAAAGAATTACAAGAAATTATGGATGAGCCTTATTTGTCTTTGGGTGTTGATAATATGCTCATTGGGACTTTGCCAGAAAAATGTATGACCGGAGAGTTTCTAAAGAAAGATCGTCCAAAAAATGGTATTCAGGGTATGCATGGTTATTACGATACTAATGAACAGGGAAAAATTTTTAAACTTGAATTTGGACCGGCATGTCGTAAATTGATTCGTGGTATGCATCGTGCATTTGCAACAATGGCTGATGAAAAAAACAGTCTAATTGTTGATTACATTCTTTATGATCAGAAATGGTTGCCGGATTTGGTTGATGCATTGTATGGATATCGAGTATATTTCGTTGGAGTAAAGGCTCCTATAGATATTGTGCAAAAACGTGAAAAAAAACGTGGGACTTCACCTGAAGGGCATGCGCGTGCTTATTATGATACGGTGCATAAGCATGGTGAATATGATCTGATGGTTGATACATTACAGTTATCACCAAAAGAAGCAGCAGAAAAAATTAAGGAATTCATACAACAACATCCTCGGCCAAAAGCATTTAAGCGCTTATATAAAAAATTAATACAATAAAAAATAGGAAAATGAGTAATGATTTCAGTTATACTCTTTATGAATATAGTTGTTTTAGCTCTGTATTGTTTAGCTAATGCAGCTATAATGACAGGTTTATTTTCAATTGTGCAGCCATCGATTTCATATCTGCGCACATTTCAAGTGTTGCTGATCAAGATAATCATTTCAGTTATTATTGTTTTTGGTTTTTATGCTTTATTGGCGCGTATGTTTTGTTGGACGGCAACCATTGCACAATGCTTAGAATGTATTTGTCCAACATTTACATCTTCATCATTGATAGAGCATATGAATTTACCCGCAACCATACTGTTTTTTGTGAGTGTCAGCTTAGTGCAAACAACCATTATTGCAATTCCTCGAGGATTATCGTCGACAACTTTTGTTGCATTGGTTGCAGCAAGTAATAGCATTTCCAGTTTGTTGAAATTGGGAATTATTTCATTTCTTGCTTCATATCTGTAGGATGTAGATAAAAAGGTTTAGGAATTATGAAGTTAGTTAATTCTTTTGGGCAATTCTTAATTACGCAGTGGGTTTGGGCCGTTACCTTTGCGCGAGCACAGCCCTTGATAAATATGTTGGTTATGTTGCTCATATTGTTGGTTGTGTCAAGAGTACGCGTTATTCCGGCAGTACTCTATGCTTTTTTTTCTCAATTTTTTGCTCTTATTCTTTTTACTTTGTTTGTGCATGGTGTGCTTGATAAAATGCTTGGCATAACTTTTGTAGAAAATGAACAGCCGTTTTTAATTCACCCATTGGCCACCACTTTTTTGCTTGCAATGATATATACTGCTTTGCAGGCGTTGTTTTTTTGTATACTTTCATCTTTTTATTCGTTACCTGTACAAAAATATGTGAGCATCGCTTTTGTGAGCAATGTAATCTCGATGTTTATCGTATACAGGTTTATGTCGCCATATTAAACTTGCACAATTATGGGCGTGGGTTAAGCTCATAGGATTACCTAATCTCATTACTATGTGAACCAAAAATGAATGAGCAAACAAAAAAAGAACTTGTTGACTATTTGGGTGAGTATGTAACTCCTGAAAAAAAAGAAAAAATAGATATTATTCTTGCATTGAGGACACAACATCTAACAGTTGCTCTGGAGGATGTTTTTCAGCCTCATAATGCAAGCGCTATTGTTCGATCAACTGAGTGCTTTGGGGTTCAGGATATTTATTGCGTACAGGATAAATATCGATTCAAAGTAAATCAGGGTGTAGCGCGAGGTTCAGCCTATTGGATGAACATTCACAGCAATCCGTCAATCGAAGATTCGTTTGTCCAGCTTAAAAAAAATGGTTATCGTATTGTGGCAACAACGCCACATGCAAAGGCATTGTATATTAGCGAACTTCCGATCGATCAAAAAACCGCTCTTGTTTTTGGGACAGAATTGACCGGTATTAGCCAGTTTACTACGGATAACGCAGATGCATTTGTGAAGATTCCAATGTTTGGTTTTACCGAAAGTTATAATGTTTCGGTGAGTGTTGCATTATGTTTGTATGAGTTGACAAAGCGGTTGCGTGCATCGGATATTGATTGGCAACTTACGCAAGCAGAAAGGATTGATACAAGACTTCAGTGGTATCGACGTATTGTGCGGGCATCAGATGCTTTAGAAAAAAAGTTCATACAAGAAAGAAAATAAAAAACTGCATTAACTTTTGTTTTGACTGTATCGTCTATCTGTTGTTTTATCTTTATTTAGTAGTTTGTTTTATGCTATTCTATTGAAATAAAAGTTATCGAACTGTATCGACTTTCCGGAGGTTATTTGTATGAAAAAAAGTATCTTCATATGTTTATTGATATTTCAATGCATATTTTCTGCCGATCACGGTGATCATGAGAAGCCAATGATTGTGCGTGGTAAGGTTGTGAGTCATCTTAATTTAGATCGTGAAGAGCCAATTTTGGATATTGTGTTTAAAAAACATATAAAAGAAAATGATCAAAAAGGATTAGCTTCTATTGTTGCGCGTGTGAAATCAGATAATCAGCATGTAATATATTATGATGCATATCAACTGAATAATTTAGTCTTTGGTCAAGATTCGGTTGGTCCGCTTACAAAAAGAGTGGAAGATCCACAGAGTAAGAAATTAATAGATGAAATTCGTTATTTTATTTTGCATTCAGAGCATGATCCGTCGTTTGTGACGATAGGATCAACGAGTGGGATGCAGCAGCCAAACCGAAGGTTATTTGTTCAAACGGTATTGTATGCAAATAATCCTAATGTATTGCCAAAAGATCGAGCATTAGCTCATGTTGAAGTCGGGAGAAAATATGCATTAGGGCATGGTGTCAACAAGGCTGATGCGCAAAATGCATTATATTGGTATCAAAAGGCTATAGATCAAGAAGTAAATAAAAGGGCGCAAGCGCGAGCAAACTATGGTATCGCAAAAGTGTATCATCAGGGGCTTGCAGGAGTACAAAAAGATTATGCGAAAGCTGCGGAATATTATCGTAAAGTAATTGATCAATTCGATAGTATTGGTTCACGTGAATGGGGAAAATTTAATTTGGCTCGTATATTAGAGTTGGGCGGACATGGTCTTAAAGCAAATTGGAGTGAAGCGTTGCCATTATATCTTGATCTTGCTCAGTATGCTACAATTCCTGAAGTAAAAAAACAGGCCTCAAATGTTACAGCTATTTATTATTTAAGAACCGAAGAATTAAAGAAAAAGGCTTTAAAAGAGTATTCTGATGAAAATCGGCATTTGCCGATCAAGTATGATTCTGATGCTGAATTATCAGGCGAAGGAACTGTAGCGCGGCCGGAAGATGATGTTGCTCCAGGAGTAGATGAGCTTCTTCCAAATGATGATACAGGAGAACATAATAGTCCTAGATTAAAAGAAAGTTTAGGGTCTTAACATTTTGCTTTTCTGAAAGTTTTCAGCAGGTTTTTGTTGAGTATGTTCTTTTATGCCGAGCGTAACAATTGTATCGATGAAATCCATAGGCTGTATTCCTAATTCAGCGGCTTGATGAAATAGTACAGTAGCAGGTGTCATGCCAGGTAATGTGTTTGCTTCAATAAAGACAATACGTTGTTTTTTTGTAGGGCTTTCTATTTCATTTTGGTAAAAACAGTCGATGCGCGCATAGCCCTTACAATTTAAAGTTGCATATATTGATTCAATTTCATGTTGTATGAACTGTAGTGTTTTTTTTGGTAATGGAGCGGGTGTTTGATTTTCTCCTGCACCGGGCAAGAATTTTTCTTCGATTGATAAAATATCAGCAGAGCTCAAGGCCTGGCTTGGTGGTAATGCTTGTGCTTTTTCATTGCCAATGCAACCAACGGTCAATTCCATGCCTGTTATGCATTCTTCTATCAGTGCATATCTTTTTTTATGGAAAAATAAATTTTGTAATGCATGAACAATTTCATCTTTGTTTTTTGCTTTTTGCACCATCATGCTGCATCCGTCATCGTGCGGTTTGATAATAACCGGCAGCGGAACTGTATTGGTAATATTTTTTATAATTTCCTCTCGTTGATTTAAAAAGTCGTTTTTTTCAACCAACAGATTTTTTGGAACATTGAATCCTTGTGCATGGAGGAGGTTACATGTTTTATATTTATCCATACACAGTGCGCTGGTCAAAACAGCAGAGCCATTATAAGGAATACCAAGCATTTCTAAAGCGCCTTGCACTGAGCCATTTTCTCCTTCGCCTCCATGTAGTCCAATAAATACAAAATCTGCAATAGCAGGCAAATCTGCCCATTTAATTTTTGTATCATGATTTAATAGATTTTCTATCTCTTTTGTTGAATTACGAATGAGGAGTTTTGGGCCGATAGGAAACAGTTCAAGTTTGCTGGAAACAAAAATAGTTGTCACTTCATACTTTGTAGGCGAAAGTTTATAGGCGATGTTACGTCCGGATTCGAGTGAAATTTCACGTTCATTAGATCGTCCGCCCAAAAGAACAGCTATCCGTGTTTTTTGTAGAGGCATTTTGTCTTCTTCTTTTTTTTCTTGTTTGAGTAATGGTTCAAGCATTCCATATGATTGCAGTTCGGTTTCAATCAAATGATTTATGACATCTGTATGGCTTAAGTGGGATTCGGCTGCTTCACGAAAAAGAAAGCTTGCAGGTCCCATCCCCGATAGACTGTTTGGGTCAACGATAATAACTTGATTGTCTTTTGTTAGAAATCCATCAATGCGTGCAATGTTGGTGATTTCTAAAATCTGTGCAGTTTTGACGCAGATTTGCTGTATTAGGTTGATTTGTTCATCATTGCAACGTGCGGGGGTAAACTTTGATGCACGGCCCGGCATATATTTTTGGTCATAGCAAAAGAAATGAGAATTGGCTTCAGGAACAATTTCTGTTGGCATTAATGGCATGATGGTATTGGTTTTATAATCGGTCAAACTAATGCATGAGAATTCCATGCCCTCTATTTTTTCTTCAATGAGCACCGGTTGTGGTTTGTGAGCGATATAGCAAGCATTAATAAGGGCATTTTGTAATGTATTGCTATCAAATACAATATGCACTCCTAGGCTAGATCCTTCATAGCACGGTTTTATAATTAATGGGAAATTGAGGTTGTTTTCTTCTAGCTTTGTCATTATTGCATTCATGTTGTTTTTAGTTTTAATTGCTGCAATCTCTAATGGATAGATGTTGATGCCGCGGGGGACGGTTATGCCGTTTTGGTGAAGTATTTTTTTTTGAATTATTTTATCCATACATAGTGCACTTGCAAAAACATTAGATCCTAGATAGGGAATGTCTAGAATTTCTAAAAAACCTTGTAGTCGGCCATCTTCTGCAAACTGTCCATGCATTGCAATAAATATAAAATCGACACATTTTTTTAGGTCATCCCAAACGATTGATTGAGCTTCGTTTTTTAGGCGATGTACAAAATCTGTTATTTTTCCACGATGTAAAAAGTGCCAAGGAAGCAAAAAAAGTTGGCCTGAAGTTGTTTGAAATAAAGGGATTATATCATAGCGGTGTGCATCTAAATGATCGCATACAGTGCGTCCTGAGTTAAAAGAGACCTCATTTTCGATTGATTTACCACCCATTAAAACACCAACACGTAGCTTATGCATACCATCCTTTTTTTGAAAACAGTCGCTTTATTGCATCTAGAACATGATCGTACTCAAAACTCTATACAACTGCAAGAAAAAAAGCTAAAACTGTGTTATATTAGTATATTCAGAGAAAAACATTGTTTTTTTGTGAATATTCGTTTTTTTAATAAGTCGTCAAGGACACAAGGAGTATATTGCATGACATTACTGATTATTTTTATATGTAGTTTTGTTCATATGGTGATAAGTGCTTCAGATTCATTAACATTGTCCAAATCTCCTTCTGTTCCTATAGAAATGAGTAATAAAAATTTGGGAATATCCCTTAGGCACGGTAGTGAAAGCGATCAAGAAAATTCTTCTCCTGAGTTGTTTAGCAACTCTATAGGGAGTTATAAAGGTGAATGGTCTCTTGAGGCTATGCGTAGTAGTTTAGAATTGATAAGAAAGAAAAAAACTGAAAAAGAAAAGCTTAAAGAAGAGACAGAATCGGATCAAGATGAAAGTCAAAGTGACGATGAGTCTATGTTTGAATTGGAACTATAAATGAAAAAAGCAGTAAAGGTAAATCGGTTCATTTGGATTGATTGCGAAATGACCGGTCTTGAAATACAAAAGGATGTATTACTTGAAATAGCAACGATTATTACTGATGTTGACCTTAATATCATCGCTGAAGGTCCTGAATTGGTGATTCATCAATCAGATAAACATTTGAATGCGATGATTCCACTTGTGCGAGACATGCACAAAAAATCCGGATTAACAGAAGATGTCCGTTCTTCTGTGGTTTCATTGGATGAGGCTGAAAAACAAACATTTGAGTTTATTCAAGAATATTGCAAAAAAGAAGCGGGTGTTCTTGCGGGTAATACCGTTTGGCAGGATGCTCTTTTTTTAAGAAAATATATGCCGCGCATTACCAATTTCTTGAATTATCGTATTGTTGATGTCAGTTCGGTGAAAGTATTGGTTAATCAATGGTATCCAAAAGATCCTTATACTAAATTTGAAAAAGCAAAAACACATAGAGCTCTTTCTGATATTCGTGAATCTATTGCAGAGTTGCGTCACTATAGGAAGTACTTTTTTAGAGTCGATTCTGTAATGATGAAAGAATCATAAGCTAAAGTTTTGCTATGCATCAATACTACGTTTACATTTTGTGTTCTAAAAAATATGGGACTTTATATATCGGCGTTACAAATGACATAGCGCGTAGAATTTATGAACACAAGCACAAACTTGTTCCTGGATTTACATCTAAATATGGTATTAATGAGTTAGTCTATGCTAAAGAATACCGTTATATCAGTGAAGCGCTTTTGCATGAAAAAATGTTAAAACGTTGGAAGCGTGCTTGGAAGATTCGCTTGATTGAGGAGTCAAATCCTGACTGGATAGACCTTTATTACCATTTAAATTAATTGTCTCATGAGCGAATTCTATATCCTTGCTCTTTTATATTCTTTTCTTAGTGGAAGATTGCCTTTCTTTGTCATTCCTGCGGAGGCAGGAATCCATAAAAGATTGTTTATTATATTTTGTCACCTCTGTGCAGGCCTGTGTATTCACCCACATTTTATTCTTAAAAAATATACCTTTTTGTTTTAGACTTTTTCATATTCCTAACTCGCGCTTTCCTAACTCGCGCTAAATTCTCCGTCCTGTCATTCCTGCGTAGGCAGGAATCTATAGTAAATGAAATAAATTCTTTAAAAAATATTCTTTTTTGTTACTTGTAATTGTCCTTATATAGTTTGTAATTTCTATGCTATTTAATCGTAAAAGTTTTTTATGGATTCCTGCCTTCGCAGGAATGACAGGGGGAGAGAGGCTTTGTTATTTTGTATGATAATTATTTTGAAAGTAATTTCTTCTAAAACAAGCTTTAAAATTAAATTCGTCTCAAATTATTATTTAAAATATTGTAAAAAATGTGGGAAATGCATAGGCACAGACAAGGATCCATAAAAAAGTCTGCAGAATCAAATGACATAGATGTTGTAAATTATATAAAAGTTTTTTCTAATGAATTTATTTCATTTACTATAGATTCCTGCCTGCGCAGGAATGACAGAGAGGAGAGTCGATTCTGTAATGATGAAAGAATCATAATGGATTTGGTGTAAAGTATATCGAACTTTTATATTGTTTTTTATTGAGTGCATTGAACAATCTATATGCGTGATGCATGTTGTCAGTTTTCAAGTATATTACGCGCGAAAAGCAGTTTTTGATCTTGTGAACCGGTGGTTTTGCCGGACCTAAAATAGTTGCATCCAGTTGGTCGTTTTCATTTGTTATAAACAGTTGGTCAATGATTTTATCCGCATCTTTTATTACAGCAAGTTCACTTTGTGCACGTACTTCTATTTCAATCAATCGTGTGCATGGTGGATAGTTAACTTCTTTGCGTGTTTCAATCTCTTCGTTGTAAAACTGTAAGTAATCAATTTCTTTCATATAGCTAAATGCATGATGCTCTGCCATCGCTTGCAAAATGACGAGGCTTTCATCTGTTTGTCGACCCGCTCGTCCGGCAACTTGAATGAGTTGTTGTAATGTTGTTTCAGTCGCATTATAGCGAGGGAAATGTAAATTCAAGTCTGCCCAAATAATTCCAACCAAAGTCACCTTAGGAAAATGGTATCCCTTGGTGATTGTTTGTGTGCCAATTAAAATATCAATATCGCCATTACTAAAGTCATTCATAGTTACTTTCCATTCTTTCTTCTTGGTGCTTGTGTCCATGTCTGCTCGTGCAATGCGTGCGTAAGGAAACAACTTTTGGACTATAGTAACCAGTTTTTGTGTACCAACACCTTTTTTAATAAAATCTTTTTCCGGCGCTTGGCAAGTAGGGCATTCAGCAGGCAATGCACGAGAGTATGCACAATAATGACAATGTAAATTATTGTTTTCATGTAATGTTAAGCTGACCGAACAGTTTTTGCATTCAAAAATAAAGCTGCACGATTTACATTGTACAAAAAAGCTGTGTCCGCGACGATTTAAAAACAGAATTGTTTGCTCTTTTTTGTGTAGTCTATCTTTAATGCTATTCTGCAGATCTTGGCTGATCCAAAAGTTGCGTCGTTGTTTTTTATCATTTAAGGTAACGATTTTAATTTTGGGAAAATGACCGGCAAATCGTTTTTTGAGCTGAAAAAAATGCCATCCGCGTTGTTTAATGTTGTATAATGTGCTGACCGATGGCGTTGCTGAGCCTAGTACAATAGGGATGTTATGTAGTTTAGCGCGCATAATTGCAGCTTCTTTGGTGTTTGTTTTTGGATGTTTTTTTTCTTGATAACCAACTTCATGCTCTTCATCAACAATGATCAATCCTAGATTTGGTAATGGCAATAATACCGGTACATGCACACCGATAATTACTGTCGGTTGCCGATTGAGCAGGCGTTGCCAAATCGTTTTTTTATCTTTTGCGGCAGATGCTGAATGAAAACTTAATAATACAATTTCTTGTGGAAATTGTATTTTCAGTAAACGTTCAAACTGCAGTGCTAAAGTGACTTCTGGCAGTAAAAGAAGGGTGGTTTTATTTTGTGCGTAAGCATGTTCAATCAATTTTTTATATACTTCTGTTTTTCCTGACCCGGTCACTCCATGGATCACCGTGGGCGTAAAAACATGATCTGTTATTTTTTGTTGTACAAAGTCAAAAGCAGTTTGTTGTTCATCGGTTAAAGTAACCGATTGTATTTGTTTTGTTTGTTCATCAGGTTGCATAGTGTTGCTTATCGGTTTTTGTGCAACAAATTGATGTATGCGTTTTAAATAATAGGTTGGTTCTGTTTGGTAGTATTGTGCTAGATGTTGAATAAACGGCATGTAGTGAGGATCATGTGGAAGTTTTTCAATACCTTCAATGGGCCGAATTTCAAAATTGCTGTTCGGTTTATAGTTAAAAGTACGTAACACTAAAGCTTGCGCAATGCGTTTTTGAATGGGAACGCGCACAATAGAGCCGGTTAAATCTTTTTGTGTAAGATTTGCAGGGACTTCATACAGTAATGGTTGTGGAAAGCCTTTGAGTAAGCGAACTTGAATGAACATATATACATGTTACTTCAAAATGCGTTATTTTTGTATATATATGTTTAAAAAAAGGATATTACCATGTCAATATGGCGCTTATTTGCTTTAGTATGTATTTTTTTTGTTATGAGTATAACGTTCTATTGTTATTTCTATTATGGCGATTGTATTTTCTTTGGGCGTTTTTTATGGCAACCAAAGCAGACCGGCTCAATTATGCCAACTTCGCGTATTGCAGCAACTGAATTGATTCAACCAATGTTGGCAAAAGATGGCCCGCGCAATATTCTTGAAGTTGGTGCCGGTACCGGACCGGTAACTGAAGTTGTCGCGGAGCATTTACGGCCTGAAGATAAGTTCGATGTATTGGAATTGGATGATGTATTATGCGATTTATTGCGTGATAAATTTAGTGCATATGAACAACTGGATATTCATTGTGTGCCGATTGAGCAATGGGATCCGGGTTATCAATATGATGTAATTATTTCCACGGTCCCTTTGACTAATTTAAATTCTGAGCAAATTCAGCCGATATTACATCAATTTGAGCAGTTAGCAAAGTCGAATGGTGTGATATCATATCTTGAGTATATCGGTGGTATGCAATTAAAACAGTTGGTTGCGACAGAAGAGCAAAAAATTGAAATGCAAAAAAAAGAACAATTGTTCGATACATTTAAGAATAAACATAAAACAGATACAGTTTCAGTTTTAGTTAATGTGCCGCCAACTTATGTACATCATGTGAATATGTTAAAATAAGTAAGTAAAAAAAGTTAAGCTCTTGACGAATTGTGTTGTTCCCTTACAATTGCAACAACGTTAAATCATTTTTTATTAAAAACAGTTACTTAAGGGCGCAATGAAAAGACAGCTTTTATTTTCAATTTTATTGTCAGGCGTTACATCGTTATATGGCTATGATTTTTATGGCAATTATCTTTTTTTTAAACAGTCAATGCATGATATGAGAAAAATTGGTGCTATTATGCCAACATCGAGATCTGCAGCCAATGAGTTGGTGCGTCCATTATCATTTAAGGTTGGAGCACGGAATATTTTAGAAGTTGGTGCAGGAACCGGTGCAATTACCGAGGTTATTATTGCTCAATTAACACCGGAAGATCGATTTGATATTATCGAAATTGATCCGGCATTGTGTCAAATCTTGCACAAAAAATTCGGTCATCTTGCTCATGTTCATATTAATAGCATGTCGATTGAACAGTGGAATCCAGGCTATACATATGATGTAATTATCTCTACTATTCCATTGACCAATTTGGCAATTGAAGATATTGAGACCATTTTTAATCATTTTCAATATCTTGCTGCACCGGGGGCTGTGTTCTCTTATTTGGAGTATATGTCTGCTCCATTAAAAAAACTATTTATAAACAGCCAAAAAGCTGCAGTATTGCAAGAGAAACTACAGTATATGCATGATTTCAGGGGGCAATTTCGTAGCAATTCTGTGAAAGTGTTTGTTAATGTGCCGCCTACCTATGCGCATCACATTGTGTTACCGGGCAAATTGGCATAGATTGGGAACAATGAGCTTTGTATGGTATAATGGGGTAAAGTATCCTTGTTATAGAAAGCGCTAAAAAATGAAGAAATTTGATCCAAAAAAAACCATATTTTTAATTGATGGAAGCTCTTTTTTGTATCGAGCTTATTATGGCTTGCGTCCGTTGCATACAAAAGCAGGAGAGCAGGTTCAGGCGGTTTATGGCTTTATACGTATGATCAAAAAATTGATAGATCAATTCAAGCCTGAGCATATTGCTTTAACCTGGGATTCCCCCGGCAAAACAACACGTCATGATATGTTTGATGAATACAAAGCAACGCGTCAAGCGCCGCCAAGTGATCTGTTTGATCAAAAAGAACATATCAAAACTTTTGCTGATTTAATTGGGCTCAAGCAAATTGCAATGCCCGGCATTGAAGCTGATGATATCATGTATTCTATGGCATGTGATGCAAAAAAACAGGGTTTTGATGTGGTATTGATCACTTCTGATAAGGATATGGGCCAAATGTTGGATCAAAAAACCTATATTTTCGATACATTCAAAGATGTTATGCTTGATGTCAATTCATTTGAGGAAAAAATGGGTTTTCCGGTTGCTAGATTGCCATTCTATTTTTCATTATTGGGTGACAGTTCTGATAATATTCCTGGAGTACGTGGTATTGGCAAAAAGGGCGCATTGGAACTTGTGCAAAAATTTGATTCTCTTGAAGATGTCTATAGTCGGCTTGATGAGGTGCCAAAGCCTCGTATGCGCACAGCTTTAGAAAATAATAAAGATAATGCATTTTTAAGTCGCGACCTATTTTTATTGCAATATTATCCATGTGAAAAAATCATTGCTGATGTGGCATTTAATCCAAGCGATTGGGCAAATGCTCGGCCATTGTTTGCCCAGCTGAATTTCAAGAGTTTGCTCAAAAGTTTAAATGGGCTTCCTGTCCCAGGTAATGTTGGCGAGCAACAACAATTGTTATTTGGTACAACTGCAGATAGTCCACAACAAACCAAAAAAAAACGAATTGATCATCAATTTAAAAAAGTAACAACAGATGCTGATTTACAACAGTTAGCTACTGCATTAAAAACAAAAAAAACTTTTGCGTTGGATACAGAAACAACCGGTATAAAACCGATGAGTGATCCAATTGTAGGGATTTCATTTGCAACTGAAGTGGGAGATGCTTGGTATGTTCCATTTGGTCATGCTACTGATGAAGAGCAGCTTACTCAACAGCAGGTGTTTGATGTTTTAGGGCCAATTTTACAAAATCCTGATTATAAAAAATATTTGCATCATGCAGCATTTGATATTGCAGTATTATGGCAAGCGGGTGTTGAGCTCAAAGGTGTTGCCTTCGATACGATGGTTGCAGCAAAATTGGTTAATAAGTCATGGCAAAAAGCAAGTTTAAAAGCTCTTTCAGAGTTTCATTTAGATGAAATTATGCTCAGTTATCAAGAGGTGGTGAAAGATAATAAATATCGTAATTTTTCATATGTACCCCTTGACTTGGCAACACAATATGCAGCGGCCGATGCGCATCAAACATTAAAGCTTCAAGAAGTATTGTATAAAGCACTTAAGCAAGAAGATTTAATTGAGCTTTATGAGCAGATCGAGCAGCCATTGCAAGATATATTAATTTCAATGGAGCAGGAAGGTGTTGTTGTTGACGTTGAAAAACTGAGTCAACTGGGCAAGAAAGTGAATGCCGATTTAATAGAAATTGAAGATCATATTATTAAGGCAGCCGGCGATAAATTTGCCGGAATTAATCTTAATTCGCCAAAGCAAGTGCAGCAGTTGTTGTTTGATGAATTAGGTTTGCCGCCACAAAAAAAGAGCTCAAAAGGCAGTTTTTCAACTGATAGTGAAGTGCTTAAAATTTTGGCGAAACTGCATCCAATTCCCGGTATGATTTCAAAATATCGAGAATTGGCGAAATTAAAAAATACCTATATTGATGCATTGCCTACTTATATAAATCCTAAAACAAATAAGATACATACAAGTTTCAGTCAAACTGCGGTAGCAACAGGGCGTTTGTCCAGTTCTGATCCTAATTTGCAAAATATCCCTGCAGATATGCATGGTTATGGAATTGAAATTCGTGCAGCTTTCAGGCCAAATGAAGGCGATGTTTTTGTTTCGGCAGATTATTCACAGGTTGAATTGCGCGTAATGGCTCACTTATCACAAGATGAAAGCCTTAAAAGCGCATTTGCTCGTAATGCTGACATTCATGCGGAGACTGCAGCTCGTTTGTTTAATGTTTTGCCGGATGAAGTTACGCATCAACAGCGCCAAATTGGTAAGCGTATAAATTTTAGTGTTTTGTATGGTATGACTCCTTATGGACTATCTAAAGATTTGGGAGTTCCTTTTAAGGATGCAAAGCAATATATTGATACTTATTTTGAACAATATCCAGGCGTTCGTGCATGGATGGATCAAGTGGTAGAGCAAACAAAAGAGCTTGGTTATGTTGCCACAATGTGTGGACGTCGTCGTTATCTGCCCGGTATTTACGAATCTAATAATGGATTATACCAAGAAGCGGTGCGGGTTGCGGTCAATACAGCAGTTCAAGGAACAGCTGCAGATATAATGAAAATTGGTATGTTGAAACTGGCCCAAGCATTTAATGAGCAACAAGTTCCTGCAAAGATACTGTTGCAAATACATGATGAATTGTTGATGAGTGTGCAAAGAGGATTTGAAATACAGGCAGGGCAGATTGCGAGCAATATGCTTGAAAATGTTGTGCTATGGGATGTCCCATTGCAAGTTACAACACGTATCGGTGCTGATTGGAAAGAAGTGACAAAGTAACTATTCCGTTGTTTTTTTTGCTTTTTTTTGCTTAGGTTTAGTTGTATTGTTTTTGTTTTTAGGTTCCTCTTCATGAGGTGTATTAAGCCACTGGCCTAAGCTACTTTTTGGTTTTGATTTTTCTTTTTTTTTCATTTTTTTTATCCTGTTTTATTTTATTTGGTATAGCTTCGTGTGGGGCTAAATTTTTATCGAAAGTGTTCGATTTAAAGATTTAAATAAGTAAGATTCAGCCGGAGACAAGCTCCAGCTGAATCTGCTAATGTATTAGGCAGGAACGTGGCTATTTACCACAAGATGTACATTCTTGCTTATCACAACCACAGTTGTCCTTGCATCCATCGCCGCAATCACATTTGCAGTGCTTACAGGCTAGAGTAAAATTAAAAGCTTTCATAGTAAGCTCCTTGTTTTTAATTAATTAAATAAAGATTACATAAAGGCTTTCGCCCTCTTCTATCTTAAAAGATAACAAAATAGTTTTCTATTTGTAAATAATTGCTTGTCTTTTAATTGACTTAAAGGTTTTGCCTTAATATTAAAAACAGGTAATTATAGGTGTTTTTTTAATGTTACTAACTGATCTATAGTCAAATATTAAAGAGGGTTTTTTTTAGGTGGAAAGGTTTTTGACTTTTGTTAACGATTCGGCTATAGTATCCCTATATAGAAACAAATCCAGTATTCAGATTTCTTTTGAAAACTAAATAAATAAAAATAAATAACCTGTAAAGGAATTGCGGTGGCAACCAGTAAATCGGGTGGAAGTACCCAGAATGGAAGAGATAGTCAAAGTAAAAGACTTGGTGTAAAACTTTTTGATGGACAAAAAGTTACAGGTGGCGAAATTATCGTACGTCAACGCGGTACAAGAGTTCATCCAGGTAAATCTGTAGGTCTTGGTAATGATCATACGCTTTTTGCTAAAGCACCAGGATTTATTAAGTTTCATTATGGTCATAAAGGCCGAAAATACGTTTCAGTTATTCAACACTCATAGTTGTTTATTTAAATATATAAAATTTTAATGGACAGAACGTTGAGTGCGTCGTAGAATAAAACTCTGTTATGAAGTTACATTGTACTAAAAAGTCTAGTTGACGGAGAGTCTCATGATTAATATTTTGCAGTATCGCAAATTGAGTGCCATAGTTTCACTTACCATTTTATTAGCAGCCGGTGTATTGTTTGTGTATCGCATGCAAACACGAGGCTATGCGTTTACTTATAGTGTTGATTTTACAGGTGGAACGCAGATTTTACTTAAATTTAATAAAGATACTACAGCTTCAGATATCAACAGTGCTCTCAATGAAGAATGGCCAAATGCTGTTTTACGTCAATTTGAAAAAGACGAATATTTAGTACGTGTGAAAGAATTCTCTAATGACCCGCAGGGCTTATCAGCACGCATGGTTGATGCAATAAAAAAAGCTCATCCAGATTATGAAATTACAGTTTTAGAAAATGAAGCTGTTGGAGCTGGCGTTGGACAAACGCTGCGTTATAAGTCGTTAATGGCGATTTTTTATGCATTATTAGCAATGCTTGGATATATTGCTGTTAGATTTTGGTCGATTGGCTTTGCCGTTGGTTCTGTTGTAGCATTAATACATGATGCGCTTATCATGCTGGCAGTGTTCTTGATCTTTGGCCGAGAAATTTCAACTAATGTTATTGCAGCTGTTTTAGCCGTATTAGGCTACTCTATTAATGACACGATCGTTATCTATTCTCAAATACGAGAAAATTTAAAAACTTTAAATCGCTCTTCGATTTATGATATAGTTAATATAAGTTTGAATCAGACTATGCGCCGTACTCTGTTGACCAGTATTTCTACCGGTTTGACTGTTGGGGCAATGTTTGTATTAGGTGGTGAAGCGTTACGAAGCTTTTCTTTAGCGCTTTTAATAGGTATAGTTTTTGGTACTTATTCATCTATTTTTATTGCAAGTCCGATTGTTATGTTCTTTTATAGAAATAAAGATAAAACAGTTTTGCAATAGATTAATATCAATTTAAGAATGTATAAAAAAATATTGAATTATTAGATGAGCGTTCAGAAATAGGTTGACAGGGGACATAGGTATGTCTTCTTAGGTCCTATTTGAAGAAAAAATTTTGTGTGCGCTTTTATTTTAGTTTAGTATTTTTATCAAAATTATTATTTTTCAAATCAATGATCATCATGGTCAAAGGGGGCCATTCATGTCAATTAATTCAGGATTACTTTTTCCTGCGACAAGGAGGCATTAATGAAGGTGCGTGAAACGATACCAGTTACGAGCGAATCTACCAAAGATGAGGTGGCTAAGCCATCTACGGAAAAAAATGTGGCTGAAAAAGCTACTAAGCCAAAATTGGTAGCAAAGAAACCAAAAGATCCTGCAGTTGTTCCCGTTGCAGAATCATCAAAAAATAAAAAACTATCTACAGAAGTTCCTTCTGTAAGACCGGTCGAACAAGAAGCTGCTCGACAAGTGTCTGACGAAAAAATAAAAAAAGAAGAACGTAATCAAAGAGTTCATGAAGTTAAAGGTGGAAACAGGCGTCCTGTCCATCAAGCTGATCACCGTAATAATCAACAAAAGCCGCATCGTTTTGAGTCAAAGAAGCCTGTAGAAGAACGTTCATTTAATGATTTAGTTAATTATGCTCGTCGATTTGGGATTGTTGGCGCATTGTTAATGCGTAAGCCAGAGTTAGTTGAAAAAATTAAATATTTTGAAGCTCATCCTGATCTTGAAATAGAGGTTGAAGGAGTGCTGGAGCGCTTGCCGGATGGATTTGGTTTTTTGCGTTCATCAAAATTTGATTATGTTTCAGGTCCGGATGACATTTATGTTTCTCCGTCTCAAATTAGACGCTTTGGTTTGAAAACTGGTGATACAATAAGTGGTATTATTAGAAAACCAAAAGAAAATGAGAAATATTTTGCGCTTCTGAAGATAAGTAAAGTAAATTATGATGATCCATCAAAAATTAGTGACCGCATTCCTTTTGAGCGCTTATCTCCATGGCATCCTACTAAGAAGTTTAATTTAGATTATGATCCAACTGTTATTTCAACACGTATTATGGATCTGTTTTCTCCTATAGGTAAAGGACAGCGTGGTTTGATCGTTGCTCCTCCAAAAGTTGGTAAAACAGTATTGTTAAAAGATTTAGCTAAAAGTCTTATTACTGAGCATCCGGAAGTTCATTTGATTGTTTTGTTGATTGACGAGCGTCCTGAAGAGGTTGCTGATATGAAAAAAACAGTTCAAGGAAGTTCAGCTGAAGTTATAAGTTCTACTTTTGACGAGCCGCCAGAGCGTCATGTTGCGGTTGCTGATATTGTGCTTGAAAAAGCAAAGCGTATGGTTGAATCAGGCAAGGATGTGGTTATTCTACTTGATGCTATTACTCGTTTGGCACGTGCATATAATGCAACGGCTCCTGCATCAGGAAAAGTTTTGAGTGGTGGTATCGATGCTAATGCATTGCAAAAACCAAAACGTTTCTTTGGTGCTGCACGAAACACCGAAGAGGGTGGTTCATTAACCATTATCGGTACGGCACTTGTGGAAACCGGTTCACGTATGGATGAGGTTATTTACGAAGAATTTAAAGGTACAGGTAATATGGAAATGCATATGACGCGTAAACTTTCCAATCGTCGTATCTATCCTGCATTTGATATTTTGCAATCAGGAACACGTCGAGAAGATCTCTTACAGCCTGAAGATATGCTCAATAAAGTATGGGTATTGCAGAAATTCCTATCTACTATGAATACTATTGAAGGTATGGAGTTCTTGATTAGTAAAATGAAAAAAACTAAAACAAATCAAGAATTTTTAGATGCAATCAATAAAAAAGCAAGTTAATTGATTGTAGAATTAGATATAAAAAAGGCTCGCAATTTTGCGAGCCTTTTTGCTTTGAGATGTTTTTTTTTGGCTAGTGTAACCAGTAATTGCCTAAAAGTGCAGCAGCAGCTATAAATGTGGTGCCAATAGTAGCCATCACTGTTTCTTTGCTTTTTAATTCACCGGAGTGTTCTTTTAGGTTTTGATAAGAAAGCAATGCGCCCAATCCGGTAATAACAGAGCAAAAGAATCCTTTGAATATATGAGCGGTTGAGGATTTAATTGACTCTCTAACTTCGTCACCGAGCCTTTTTGGTGTAGCATCTATGGTTATTTTTAATGGCTGTACAATTTCTGTTGATAGTTGTGTAATGCGTTTCTTTGAAAGTGTATCAAGTTGTCCCACTGTGGTTTCTAATGTCTGTTCAGTTTGGTGTAGTGCTTGTATTATAGGGCGAGAGATCATAGTTGCTTGGTCAAGTTGTTTATCTTGTCCTTCTTTTTTTTGTTTTCTTTCATTTGCGTTTTGCATTGCTTGAGCCATTTCTTTTCCTTTACCCGGTGGTAAATTTAAACCGCTAAACATTGCATGATTAACTGTATAGATAAAGCATACTAAAGATAAAATATAGATTCTTTTCATGAATAATTTCCTTATTATGTGATTTCGGTATTATATATTGTGTATACAATTATAAACTATGTTAAGTTAATGAAAATAGGTGTATTTGCTGTTTATTTTTTAAAAAAAAGTTAGAGTTTTTTATTAACTTTCGATGTAAATAGTACTTTATTTTAATGTAAAATTAAATGTTAAAAAAAATGTTTTCTTGGAAATAAGTATATCCCTTATGTATGATATATACAAAAGGGATTATAAAATAAAAAGTAGATACAATGAAAAAAAAGACGATTCCGTTATCATTATTATGTGTGTTGTTTTATTCAAATGCACTGTTGTGTGCTGATCCTTTGGCGATTCAAGTATTGGATTCTGATGCGGAACGTCAATTGATGATGATAGATGTGCGCAAGGAAATTGCCTCAGGCGCTCAGATTCATCAAGCTCTTTCATCTGGTAAGGATAGTCAGATAGTTCAATTTCAAGATAATTATCCGGAAAGTATTAGGTCATTTGTTTGGTGGGTATATGCAAAGGGCCAAAAAAAGTTTTCTGAAGGAACATTTGTTGTTCAAGATACGCCAACTTTTTCAATTCTTACTTTCCTAAAGAGTTGCCCGGGAGTTTATGAGCGTTGTTCTACGCATTTTAAGTATAATGTAGAAAAAGAGCCACAGTTTGGTTTTGATATTGCTGACTTGCCAACTCAAACAACAAAGCGAACCATTTTATTTGGTAAGGCCGGTAAAGATATAAAAAAGCAAGCTGATCTGATTTTTATTAAGCCGGAAAGTTGGGGTACTGCAACATGGGGGCATTGGATAATGCACTCTTTGCAATTGCCGCTTTGTGTTGCTCGTAAAGTACCTTATTTACAATATCTGGCAGGTACTGATGATGATCCGGGATATCAAAAAGAGCGGATACCAAATGATGTATGGTATGAATTTATTGATCTCATAGCTCAAATACAAAGTGTTGTCGCAGAAGAACATAAAGTTAAAGGTGAAGATTTTATTGCAAATGCGTATCAGCGAGGTATTGCTTATATGATTTCAGTATTAGATGATCTTGTTGTTCTTGATCAAGAAGTTGCATTAAAGGTATCTCTTTTTATCAAAAAACTTAATGAACGATTTGATCATACAGATAAACGTTATGGTAATGAAGTGGTTATTGTACTTGATGAGGTTCAAGAGATTTGTCCTGAAGTGATTGAGAAGCTTGCTCAGGAGCATCTTCAGCGATATCCCGTGAAGATTTGTGCATAGTTAATTTCAAGCGTATACTCCTTTGTAGTTAATTTTACTTACGGAGTATACAATGCAAAAAAAGATCTTGTTTTTATATTGTTTTTTATTTTGTACATTTGCTTTTTGTGCAGATCAACAACAAAAAGAATTGGCAAGCAAAAGACGCTTGTTTCAAGAGGCTGATGAGCACTATAATCAAGGATTGTTGTGGCAGCAAAGAAATGAGTTAAAAACTGCGGCCTATTGTTTTACACAAGCAGGGATAAAAAGTAAAGATCATTTGTTGGGTGCTACTGTGCATCTTGCTTATTATCATACGCTTAAACGAACAGATTGTGTGATTGCAGATGCAATTATTAAGGCAGCAAAAGCATTTTTTGAAAAAGCTGCTAATGCTCAATCTGCGGCTGAAAAACACCCTCTTTATTGGCCAGAAATTCAAAAATGTTTTGAGCTTCCTGAAGTTGTGCCTACAAAAAATGGATCAACTAAAAAAAGGAGATCTGCTGAAAAAGGTAAAGAGGCAAAGGATGAGCAAGCGTCACAAACACTACCTAAAAAAATAAAAACTGCTGAAGATTATTATAAGGAAGGGATGGTCTTTCAATCAAAGGGCGATATTCCTGAAGCAGCTAAATGTCTTATTCGAACAATGGAGATGAGTTCAAATACTTATGGATTACGTGCCGGGGTCCCATTAGCCTTTTATTTTTGCCAAAATAAAGATGGCGGCGTTATTACCCATTGTCAAATGCGTTGGATAAAAAGTCATTTACAAAAGCCTAATTATGCAGAGCGTGCGGCAAAGCAGTTTCCTTATTATTGGCCTTCAATTAAACGTTATTTTGATGTATATGATAAAAACAGGGTCAAGCGGGCTCCGGATGAAGGAACTTCAGCAGAATTAGAAGAGAATGCAGAAAGACGATTAAAGCGTAAGTGTACGCAAGCTGATGAAGATGTATAATATATATGCAATATAGGTGATTATAAAGGTTTTGCTATGTTTTATTTATTATTTTTTTTCTTTTTTTATAGTGAATTAACGGCTGCTGATCCAGCATCTGCGGATAATGAGTTGAATCGTTTATCTATTGCAACAAGTTTAATGGAATCCGGGCCGTGGTTAACGCGCAATAAAGAACGATTTATTGGTGGAATGCATTATCTGGGCATTGTGACCGTTTTGCAACAAAAAATCGGGACCAGTTTGAATATGCGTGAACATGTCGACTTATTGGGGCGTATTTGTGGATATTATCAAGGTGTTGGTTGGGACAGCATTGCGCAAGAAGAGTTATATGAAAAATTACGTGAAGTTGATGTACATGCTAAAATGATGCGACAATATGAAGATCGTTATGATGCACTTATTGCTCGGCCGGTTTTGCAAATGTCTGAAAAAAGGCATTTGCATATAGCCGAAGATCCGCGGGCAGATAAACGAGTGAGAGGAAATCCAGTGGATGTATTGCCAAATAAGTATACAAATGAAGATGAAGTCATAGCGATGGTGACGACACCAGACTAATTATTTATTTTTATAGGAAAGATGTAATGCTACAGAGGAATAAGTACAGTATAAGCATTTTTTTTTGGATGAATGCTCTTTTTGCTTGTGATCCTAATTCATTAGGGATATTAAAAATCTTGCCTAATCATTCAATTCGTATGCCAGAAAAAAATGGTGTAATACAGATTGTAGAAAAAATAAATCTTGAAGATATTGATGTGATTGTGCATGAGCCATTTATAGAGGCTGCTCAAGATCGATGGGATAATGGTTTGCCATGGATTTTGGCTGCAGTGTTGAGCTTGAACAATAAAAATGGTCTTTTGTGGCGAACATATTATGATGCATTGGGGCTTAATCGATGGTTACTAAGTGATGAATATGAAATGCGTTATGCAGTTGATCCTCTCAATAGTTTTGAAATCATTACGATTGATTATTTAAGTTTAGAATCTAAAGAAAAAGAATTTATTCATTTAGGAACGTTTGATCAATTACGTACTGATGATAAATCGGTTTTGAGATTGTTTTTTAAAGTGGATGTAGAATCGGATGTTGAGGCGATGGATGAGTTGGGTGTATTTTTGTATAGCGAAAAAAAAGATGTTTCGGGAGCTTATCAGTGGTTCAAAAAAGGTGCTGAAAAGGGATCCATTTATTCTATGCTCAATATCCTTGATCTTTGTGTGCATCATAGAGATTCGATTGTTTTAAGTGCTGCCGAATGTGCTCATTATGTAAGTCAGATCAATAAAAAAGACCATATTGATGAAGTTCATAGTTATAAAATGGGGACAATTCGTCAATATGGTAATGATAGATGGAGTAATATTCGGTGTCTGTTGAATGGGAATGGTGCCTGATCTTTAAATGTGCATTTTCGATTCTGGTTTAGTTGCTGCTGAAAAACGGAAGCGTTAAAATATATCCAAGCTTAGATCATCGAATTGGTTTTGCTTTATGATGAGCTGCCAATCTAATCAATTTATGTTCAAGTATCGATTCTTAGTTTTTTACCTGAATCTGGCTATGAGCTTTTTCCCTTGATCTTTACCCTTTGAATATTGTATAATTGCATTATATATAATCGCATTATTTAAAAAAAAGGCTCTTTAAAGATGAATTTTATAGAAAAAGCTTTTTTATCGTTGTTTCTTATCAATGCTTTGGCATATGCTGCTGATCCGCAAGCGCAAATATCTGCTTGGAAGGCTTTACCGAAAGGTTCGTTAACACTTTCTGAAAAAGTCAAAATCGCTGAAGAGCGAGGGCAAATAAAGAAAGATGATCAAGGGAACCTCATTGAACAGATAAATTTTGATGCTGACGATTATATTATATTAGATTCATTTCAAGAGCTTGGGCTAGCGCAGTACGAAAAAGGGTTGCCTTGGGTTTTAGCCGCAACAATAACAAAAGAGGGCGAAAGCCTTTGGAGGGATTATTTTGATGCGCAGGGAATTAATAATTGGCTATTAAATGAGCAATTTAGATTGAATAAGGCCGAAGTTATTCATCCAGTGACGAAGCGCCCAATTATTACGATTGATTACTACAGTCTTTTTCCAGGTAAAGAAGAGTTTGTATATATTGGCAATCTTGAACAATTAGTAAAAAATGATCCTCAAAAGATGAGATTGTTTTTGCAAGCAGCTAAAGGTAATAATCAGGATGCAATGACAAATTTAGGGGTTTTGTTATTTGAAGAAGGAGATATTGCAGGGGCAAAAGAGTGGTGCAAAAAAGCGGCCGATTTAGGCAATACAGATGCAATGACAAATTTAGGGATTCTGTTGTTTGAAGAAGGAGATATTGCAGGGGCAAAAGAGTGGTACCGAAAAGCGGCCGATTTAGGCAGTGTGGTTGCAATGACAAATTTAGGGATTCTGTTATTGCAAGGGGGAGATATTGCAGAGGCAAAAGAGTGGTACCGAAAAGCGGCCGATTTAGGCAATACAGATGCAATGACAAGTTTAGCGTTTTTGTTGTTTGAAGAAGGAGATATTGCAGAGGCAAAAGAGTGGTGGAAAAAAGCGGCCGATTTAGGCAATGCAGATGCAATGACAAGTTTAGGGCTTTTGTTGTTTGAAGAAGGAGATATTGCAGGTGCAAAGGAGTGGTACCGAAAAGCGGCCGATTTAGGCAATGTGATTGCAATGAAAAATTTAGGGGTTTTGTTGTTTAACGAAGGAGATATTGCAGGTGCAAAAGAGTGGCTTGAGAAAGCGGCCGATTTAGGCAATGCAGATGCAATGACAAATTTAGGGATTCTGTTATCGCAAGGGGGAGATACTGTAGAGGCAAAAAAGTGGTACCGAAAAGCGGCCGATTTAGGCAATGTAACTGCAATGAAAAATTTAGGGGTTTTATTGTTTAACGAAGGAGATATTGCAGGTGCAAAAGAGTGGCTTGAGAAAGCGGCCGATTTAGGCAATGCAGATGCAATGACAAATTTAGGGATTCTGTTATCGCAAGGGGGAGATACTGTAGAGGCAAAAAAGTGGTACCGAAAAGCGGCCGATTTAGGCAATGTAACTGCAATGAAAAATTTAGGGGTTTTATTGTTTAACGAAGGAGATATTGCAGGTGCAAAAGAGTGGCTTGAGAAAGCGGCCGATTTAGGCAATCCGGATGCAATGAGCAATTTAAGGGCTTTACTGGCAAAAGCAGAAGATGAGTCCCAAGAGAATGAAGATGAAGTTCCGGCTGCTGCAAAAGTAGGCTAAAAAACATCCAGGCTTAAATTATCAAATTTGTTTTATTTTGTTTTATGATGAGCTGCCAATCTAATCAATTCATGTTCAAGTATCGATTCTTAGTTTTTTACCTGAATCTGGCTACGAGCTTTTTTTCTTGATCTCTATCCTTTAGATATTGTATAATTGCATTATGCATAATCGTATTATTTAAAAAAAATAACAAGGCTCTTTAAGATGAATTTTATAAAAAAAGCTGTTTTATCGTTGTTTCTTATCAATGCTTTGGCATATGCTGCTGATCCGCAAGCGCAAATATCTACTTGGAAGGTTTTACCGTTTCCTGCGATAAAAGTTGCAGAAGGTGATGGGCAAATTAAGCAGTTCGAGCGAGTGGATCTTAATGCCGTTGATGGTATTGCACGAGAGACTTTCAAAAAGATGATTGCAGAGCAATGGGAAAAAAAATTGCCTTGGGTTTTAGCCGCAACATTAGATATTGACGCCGAGGGTAAGTTGTGGCGCTCTTATTTTGATGCATATTCAATAACTCGATGGCTGTTGAATAATCGATTTCAACGAATTGCAGGCAGGAGAAATCCTTTGACGGGGCGCCCAATTGTTATGATTGATTATTTCAGTATTAATCGTTCGGATAAAAAATTTAAACATATCGGTACCCTTGCGCAATTAGTAAAAAATGATCCTCCAAAGGTGAGATTGTTTTTGCAAGCAGCTAAAGAAGGTGATAATCCTGATGCGATGTTAGGTTTGGGGCTTTTGTTGGAAAAAGATGAAGACATTGCAGGGGCAAAAGAGTGGTATAAAAAATCAGCTGATTTGGGCAATCCTGATGCGATGAATAACTTGGGAGTTTTGTTGGCAAAAGATAAAGATATTGTAGGGGCAAAAGAGTGGTGGCAAAAAGCAGCTGATTTAGGCAGCGCAGTTGCAATGCTTAATTTGGGGCATTTGTTGGTAAATAATAAAGAGGTTGTAGAGGCAAAAGAGTGGTACAAAAAATCTGCTGGTTTAGGCAATGCAGTTGCGATGAATAACTTGGGGGCTTTGTTAGCAAAAGATGGAGAGATTGCAGAGGCAAAAGAGTGGCTCAAAAAAGCAGCTGATTTAGGCAATGCAGTTGCGATGAGAAATTTGGGGATTTTGTTGAAAAAAGAAGGTGATATAGAGGGGGCAAAAGAGTGGTTAAAGAAATCTGCTGATTTAGGCAATACAAATGCGATGATTAATTTAAGGAATTTGCTGGCAGATGAGTCCCAAGAGGATGAAGATAAAGTTCCAGCAAAAAAACGGGCTCGTATTGATTAAAAAATATCTAAGCTTAAGTCATCAAACTTGTTTTGTTTTGCTTTATAATTGGCGACAAAGGCGATCATAGCTGCGTTATCAGTACAATATTGCGGTGAGGGTGAAAAAAACGTTAACCCACGTTTTTCGCAGAACTCGCTTAGTTGCTGCTTAAGATACTTGTTGCAGGCAACGCCACCAACAAAAGTGACGGCTTTTACTTTAGGGTAAAGTTGAAGTGCAAGTTTAAGTTTGTTTTTAAAAATGTCGCCCATGCAAACGAGTAATGAACTTGCGACCTCTTTTTTCAGTTGTTTGTCATTATTTTTTAAAAAGGTTTTTGTTTTCAGATCAAAAGCATCTCGTTTAACCAGGTCATAAAGTACCGCCGTTTTTAAACCAGAAAAGCTGAAATTTATCATATTTTGTTTTCCGCGAGGATAGCTATAAAAATCTTTAAAGTTTGCCTCACGGGCCAAATTTTCCACGATTGGGCCACCTGGGTATCCAAGGTTGATAAGTTTAGCAATTTTATCAAATGCTTCACCGGCTGCATCGTCAATTGTCTGTCCAATTATTTCATACTCGCCGAAGTCTTTAATTAAATACATTGAGCTATGCCCACCCGATGCGGTCAAGCAAATATGCGGGAACGGCACATTATGCTCAATCATTGATGAGAATGCATGTCCTTCAAGATGATTAACGCCGATGATCGGAATCTTTTTTGCGTATGCGAGTGCTTTTGCAAAGCTTACACCAATAAGTAATGAACCTGGCAAGCCGGGCTTGCTTGTGACTGCAATAATGTCGATATCATCTAATGTTTTGTTTGCTTTTTGTAATGCTTCTTGCACAATAGGTTTGATTTTTTGTACATGTGAACGAGATGCGATCTCAGGAACAACGCCCCCGTATTGTTTATGCAGATCAATTTGTGAAAACAGAACGTTTGAAAGCATGCCGTCTTGTTCATTATAAACTGCAGCTGCAGTCTCATCGCATGAGCTCTCAATTGCTAAAATGGTTGGTTGTTTCATAATGATTAAGCTGTGAGTGCAATAATGGTTTTATGTGGAATATCATGTTTTATTTGTGTATTTTGTTTGGCATGAATTGTTTTTAAATCAAGTGATGACAAGATAAACTGTGCTGATACATCATGCAGTTCATCAGGTGTTAACTGATGTAAAATCTGTTCATTGAGTACAATTTTTGGTAATTCCAGCGCATTGCCTCCTTCAACATTCTGTATCAGGTTGGGATGATAATGCACGATGATTGCATTGTCCGGAATGCGCATATCATCACGTAATGCTTTTTGTGTAATTTCCCAACTACCTAAAGCATTCAGATCAGTCTCAGGGGTGATCTTGGTGGTAATCTCTCTGTTGGGGTTGAATTTTAAATGAAAGAGTTTGTAGGGGCGGCTTTTGCATATACGTTGAAACTTTATGGTGTTTTGCTCAGTAACCCACTCAATATCATTGCTGATTAACAAAAAGAATTCATTACGCATTTTATACTCTGAAATTGCAAATGAGATTTGATGTGTCTCTTGTTGTATTTCAGTAATAATTTGATCGCCGGCATAATACACTGCCACCGGTTCGGTTATTTTTGTGTCGTATGGGAATTTTACTGTACCATACCAAAGAGCTTTATCAGCCGCAAGGTAGGCGTCAATATTGCCAAAAACAGTTGGCAGTAGGACAATGCTAAAAATAAGGGACTTGTTCATGGGTATACCTTTTTTGTATTTAAGCTATACTTACACATATAATTAAGTTTTTGAAGTAAGGCTAGAATGATTATACAAAAAGTTCAACAGTTTGGTAAGAGAATATTACAAACAGAGGGTTCGATAAAAAAACGTGCTCGTTCAATATGCTTGGGTATTTTTATCGCTTTTTCGCCATTTGTAGGATTACATACCCTAATGGCATTTGCTTTATGTTGGTTATTTTCTCTTAATTATCCCATTACCGTAACGGTACAATTGGCTATAAATAATCCTTGGACTTGGGTTCCTGTTTATGGATGTGGTTATGGTTTTGGTAGATTATTAAGTAATGTATGTCATATTGATTTTGCACAATGCTCTCCGAAATTTTTTTCATCTATTGAGCCTTTGTGTTCAACGGTTGGCGTGTCTGCCGATTCCATTTGGATCTTTTTCATTGGAGGCAATGTTTTGAGTGTTTTGCTTGCAATAAGTATGTATATTCCGATAAAATGTCTTTTCAAGAAACTTGAACAACGAAAAACATCAGCAACCTCTTCATGAGTATTTAAATGAAAATTATTGCATCGAACAAAAAAGCATTTCATGATTATCATATTGACGATCGCCTAGAGGCCGGCATTGTTCTTTCCGGCGATGAGGTTAAATCAATCCGTGCTGGGCATATTTCGCTCAAAGGTTCATTTGCACATATTCAAGGTAATGAACTTTTTTTGGTCAATTGTCATATTACCCCGTATACAAAAGCTTTTGATAAGGCAGGCAAAGATGAAGAATATGCAACACGTCGACGAAAACTTTTAATTCACAAGCGTGAATTGACTAAAATAATGAACGATATCGCTCGCCAGGGAACAACAGTTGTGCCACTTAAAGTGTATTTTAAGGGTGGCTTGATTAAGGTTGAGCTTGGTATCGCAAAAGGTAAGAAAAAAGCTGACAAGCGCCAGGCGTTAAAAGAAAAAGACCTTAAACGTCAAGCAGATCGTGAGATAAAAGAGCGGTATTAAGTTAAATAATTAAAAAAGGTCAGCATGAGTTCCTGTTCTTACTAAAATTATTTCTTGAATTGTTTTTTTATAGATTAAAAGCCAGTCCGGTTCAATATGGCATTCCCAGTATCCTTTCCAGTTGCCATGAAGGGGGTGGTTTCTATTTTTTGTAGGTAAAGGTTTTTCTTTTATAAGTAGTGAAAGAATATCGTTCATTTTTTTAAGATTTTTTCCATGCTTTTTTACTTTTTTAAAGTCTTTTTTAAATTGACTTTCGTAAGCTATGTTGAGCATTCTTAGCTTTCCAGTTTTTCAAATAGGTCTTTTATGTCTTTAGCTTGAACAAGCTTTTTGCCTTTTTCAATGTTGGAAATAGCTTTTAAGGTTTCTTTATTTGGCGTGTGAGAATGATTACAGTCAACTTTTTGATCAGATTCATCAATCCAATCGTCAATTAATTCATTGATAATTATACGCATGCTTTTTCCGCGTGCAGCTGCCATCGCTTTTAATCGACGATGCTGTATTTTAGGGACATCTACTACGATTCGTGATAATTCGTTTTTTTTAGGATTCATAACTGTTTTTTGCCTTTTTTTGTATATTTATATAATACTATATTTATATAATACTATAAATGTATAAAACAAGTAAAGAGGCAAGGTGTTTGGGTGTGATATTCATGAGAGAGAAGGTAATCTTGACTAATAGAAACACTTTGGCTACTATAATAGTATGATTTCTTTGAAACAAATTTCAGGTTTTCTCTAAAGATTCGGGGGCGTCCAGGCTTCGACGTGTTATTTAGGGTCTGAGGTGCATGCCGAGCGTTGACTGAGTGCTCGTTAAACAATTGGTTAAACTATAAATGCAAACACTCAGGTGAATGCAGTACCAGCTTTCGCTTAATAGCTAGTTGGTATTCTTGTTAATTAAAACGTGCCTATCAGTTTTGTTAACTCGTAATAACTCAGATAGGATTTCCAGAGTGAGCATTCATCATTGTGTAGCTTTGGAAATATTACGCAATGATCTTATATGTGATGCTGAGTTCTCAAGGCCGTATATAAGTATAATTGAGAAATAAGCATGTAGTACCTAGGATTTGCGATAGTGCGGACATGGGTTCGATTCCCATCGCCTCCACCAGTCTTCGTTCCTTACGGAACTTCGTCTGGCAAGCCAGTTTTTTTAAGGAATTGATTTTAAAATAAAAATAACTTTATTAGAACGAAGACTGCCCGAAGAAGCCTTGGCGAAGACGGGCTTTTAATTCTGGTTATCATGTATTATGTATATCTTATTAAATCACTGAAGTATTCAAATCAAATGTATGTTGGTATAACGACAAACTTTAAAAAAAGATTAATTTGTCATAACTCTGGCGGTTCTTTCCATACGGCCAAGTTTAAGCCTTGGGAGTTGATTACCTTTATATGTTTTAAGGATAAAGTCAAAGCAACTGAATTTGAAAAATATTTAAAATCACAATCCGGTAGAGCTTTTGCCAAAAAACGATTGATTTAAATTTTTCAAAAACATTTTTCGATAGTTAAAAAACAATGCTCATGATAAATGGGCGTTTTTTTTTGCGCAATTTTGCTAAGCTTTCTTTGTCTTTTAAAAAGCAAAGCTTAAAAGGAGTCTGTAATGAAAAAAGTGGTGTGGTGCATAGGTCTATTGTGCGCTCAAATTTGGTCAATGGATGATCAAGAGCAAAAAAAGGGAACTGTTGTAGTAGGTTCAGGTGAGGTTAAGATTGAGGATGGTTTCGATGTGAATAAAGCTTTAGATATTTTGCGGTTTTGTCAAAGAGCAAAAGCAACAGACTCTGCGCCCAATGGCTATATTCCCGGAACAGTGGCAACTGTTCTAGAGGCAGCCTATCTTAAAGAGCCGACATATTTTGAGCAAACGTACAGTGATTTATTCACTAAGGTATTGATATGGGTAGAGCAAAACATATTGCATGAAGAAAGAACGTTTGATGTAGATCAAGGCTTAAAATTTTTGTCTTTATTGCAAAAAGCAAAAGCAACGGAATCATTTGCCGATAAGTATGTGCCAAAAAGATTATATTGAGTTGATGTTTCAGCTGTCCTGGAAACTGTTTGGATAAAGGATCAAACTCGTTTTGAACGCGTCTATGGTGGGCTTACCACAAAAATGTTGCAATGGACAGAGCAGAATCTATTGGATGGAAAGCCAAAAGAATAATACAATAGGCTTTTTTAAAGCAAAAAAAATATTGATCATTGTGTTTTGTATTTAGTTACCTGTATAGTTTTTATTAGTAATGTCATTGAAAAATTCGCGGGATTGTCGTCAACATCAAAATTCCATGACTTGAAGGGGAGTGGGGTGAACAATTCGTTTTCATTTAGGGATATTGGCGATGTGAATGGAGGTTCTCCCGCGATCTTATCTTTTTTTATGCTGACATTTGTGCTTTTTTTTTCTACGCTAACGTGATTAAGAATCAACGTTCAGGTAGGATTTTTTATGAATCAAGAATTAGACATTTCATTGAGGGCGCTAGAGCGTCTATGCAAGACCAACATTAAAGATGGTTTATCTGCTGCTGAAGCTCGCAGACGACTAGAAACTGATGGCAAAAATCGATTGCCTGATGTAAAGCAAGAAACATGGACCATGGTTTTTTTGCGTCAGTTTCAAAGCCCGCTTATTTATATGTTATTAGCTGCTGCGATCATTATTTTTTTTGTAGGTGAAGATAAATTAGATGCATTTATTATTTCAGGCGTACTGCTTTTTAATGCTATTGTAGGCACCATTCAGGAAGGGCGCACGCGTTCAGTTTTACAAAGTTTAAAACGATTTGTGAAGACCACCTCTATTGTTATACGTGATGGCAAAAGAGTGTTGCTTGATGATGTTGATATTGTGCCCGGGGATGTTATTTTGTTGCAAGAAGGGCAACGAATTCCGGCAGATGCTTACGTTTTCCAATCGAATGCACTGCAGCTTGATGAAGCAATTTTAACAGGTGAGTCACGCCCGGTGTATAAATCACCTTATGTAGAGTGTGCGCAGGGCGAGCAACAAGATCCGGCAAATATACTTTATAAAGGGACATATGTATTGTCGGGTTCAGGCAAAGCAGTTGTATTTGCAACCGGATCGTATACTGAGGTTGGTAAAATTCATAGCGGCATTGAGGGCCTTGATACTAATATGCCACTCAAGCGAGAGATTGATCGGCTTTCATACTGGTTGCTTCTGGTTGTTTTGGGCACGTGTGTTGTACTGTTTACAATTGGACTTTTTGCAGGTCAACCATTGCGTGAATTATTAGTAATGTTGACTGCATTGTTTATTTGTGTTGTGCCTGAAGGATTACCGGTTGTCATGACTTTAGTATTGGTGACCGGCGTATATCGTATGGCAAAACAAAATGTCTTGGTTAAGCATTTGCAGGCGGTAGAAGGTTTGGGGCGTGCTGATGTTATTGCGGTTGATAAAACAGGAACGCTAACGCGTAATGAGCTTTTGGTTAGTAAGGTCCTTACTCATGATGATCGCTATGTTGTTTCGGGTCAGGGATATTATCCTGAGGGTGACATTTTATTAAATAATACAAAAGTAGAAAAAGTTCAATTTGATGCCCCATTGTATTCGATGGCGGTCGCTGCAGGATTGCTCAATTCTGCTGAAATCACCTATGATGAATTGCGTCATACGTTCGATATAAAAGGTGACCCGACTGAGGCTGCAATGTATGTGTTTGCCAAAAAAGCGGGATTTGATCAGCAACTGCATGATGCATATGAAAAATTGTATGAAATCCCATTTAGCCCTGAATTGCAGTATCATGCAGGCTTTTTTGAGCATGAGGGCCAAGGGATTATGTATGTTATCGGTGCGCCAGAATTACTATTTTCAATTTCTGAGCCGGTGCATAAAAAAGATGATGGCTTTTTACGCGATTTGCTCAAAGATGGATTGCGCGTGGTGGCGGTTGCTTCAAAAGCGTTTGATATTGATATATTCGCTCCGGACATGGCAGATGATGCACGATTTGATGTTGCATTATCCGTTTTAAAAAATGGGCCGTTAACTTTGCATGGTCTTTTTGGTATTCAAGATTCTATTCGTCCGGAAGTTCCTGAAATGGTGGAGAAAGCACAAGATGCAGGCTTGCAAGTGATTATGGCGACAGGTGATCATAAGGATACTGCATTGTATGTTGCAAAAGAGGTGGGTATTTTCAAACCGGGTAATGATACTTTAACGGGAACTGAGCTGAACAATCTCAGTGATGATGAGATGCTCGCACGGCTTGAGCGCACAACGGTTTATGCACGTGTAATGCCGCAAGAAAAAATGCGCTTGATTAAACTGTTTCATAAAGAAAATCGCATTATTGCGATGACCGGTGATGGCATTAATGATGCGCCGGCATTGGTTGCAGCAGATTTGGGTATTGCCATGGGAGGCATTGGGACTGAAGTTGCAAAGAAAGCAGCAGATATAATTTTGCTTGATGATTCATTTGCAACAATAATTCGCGCAATTGAGCAAGGGCGACATATATTTTATACGCTCAAGCGAGTGATTTTATATTTTTTTGCAACTAATGTGGGTGAGGTATTGATCATCCTTTTTGCTTTGTTGCTTAATGCATTTGGATATGATTTTCCCTTGCCGCTAACTGCGGCGCAGATTTTATGGCTTAACTTGGTAACGGACGGTTTTTTGGATATTGCACTTTCTATGGAGCCACAAGAGGAAGGGCTGTTGCGCAAGAAATGGTTACAAGAAAAAGTTCATCTTGTCGATTGGTATATGGCAGCAAAAATGGTGTTTTATGCAGTGCCTATGGCGATAGGTTCTATATGGATATTTTTTCAATATTATCAAATTGATGTGCGCTTAGCTCGCACAATGACTTTGATATGTATGGCGATGTTTCAATGGTTTAATGCATGGAATTGTCGATCAGAAAATAGATCATTATTGAGTATCGGTTTTTTGACGAATCGATGGCTTATTCTGGCGACCGGTTTTGTCTTGTTCCTGCAATTTTTACTTGTTTATGCACCATTTATGCAATATATTTTCAAAACGGTTCCTTTAAGTTTAGATCAATGGTTATTGATTTTGGGCATCACAGCGCCCATTGTTTTGTTTGATGAAATGCGCAAAGCGATTGTTCGATATATTTGGCCAGAGGGCTAAAGCATGGCTGGAAGGCTGTTGACTAATTTTGCAAAAAAGTTAAAGTTAAAAAAGTTAACCTAATATGTTTATACTACATTATTTTAAGAAGGATATGTATATGAAAAAGAAAATGTTATTTACCTGTGTTTTGTTGAGTTCAGTCGGTCTTGCATTTGCTAAGGATGATAAAGCAGTTACTAAAGCCGATGCAAAGACAATGCCTGCAAAGAAGACAGAGCTTGATCCATCAAATGTGCTTTATGTTGATATGCAACAAGCAATGTTGCAATCAAAACAAGGTGCTGAAGCACAAAAAATAGTAGAAGCAGAAGAAAAGAAATATGCTGAACTTGCACAAAAAGAACAGCAAAAAATGATGAAGTTAAAGGCTGATACAGATGCTAAAGCTTCTATGATGACTGCTGACGCACGTCGTAAAAAAGAAAAAGAACTTGCAGATATGCAACGGGATTTCCAAAACAACATGCAAGACTGGAAATATGAATTGCAATATACTATGCAACGCGAAACTGATGCAATGGTAAAAGATATTGAGCAAGCAGCAATTAGTTTAGCTAAAAACAACGATAAAGCTGCTGTGATTGATGCAACAACCGGTCGTGCACTTTATTTGCGTGATGATGTAAATAGCACTAATCAGTTGGTAAATGTACTTGATGAGCAATATACATTGAAACTAGCTCAACAAAAAAATGATAAAAAAGCGGCAATAACTGCGTAAGTTTTTTTAAGTCGTATTGATTAAAAGATATATAAGCCGAAGAGATATCCTATTTCTTCGGCTTATTTTAGTAATAAGGAGCTGTTGATGAAGCAAATTATTATTGCATCAGAACATCAGGTGCAGTTAGCCGAGCAGATTGCACAAAAAATGAATGTTCCTTTAATCATGTCTAAAACAGTTCGTTTTGCTGATTCTGAAATGCGCATTGATTTTGTAGTAGATAATGATTTAATTCTTGAGGCGCATGCGATTGTTGTACATTCAACCGGCCGTCCGGTGCATGATAATTTAATGTGGTTATTGTTAACCTGTTATCAATTAAAGCAAAAAGGTGTAAAAACGATAACTGCAGTTATTCCCTATTTTGGTTATGGCAGGCAGGATAAAAATTCGGATGGAACTGTTGGTGCAGTACAGATGATAGCGCGTATGCTTGAGGTTGCGGGTATTGATCAGATTGTAACCGTTGAGTTGCATGTTCCTGAGGTTATTAAGTACTTTTCTATTCCGGTACATAATATTAAGTTAGATAATTTTATAGCCCATTTTTTAAAGCATTATTGCATAAAAAAAGATTGTACCTTTATTGCACCGGACAAAGGTGCAGATGATCGTGTTGTTGCGATTGCAAATCAATTGGATGCGCCGGTTATGCATTTTGCAAAAGAGCGTTATGCTGTCAATCAAACCCGCATTATTTCATCGCAAGGTACATGTAAAACAGATAAATCAATCATAATTGATGATATTATTGATACCGGTTCAACTATTGTTCATGTTGCGCAGGAATTGTACCAAAAAAACAGATCATGTAATATTGCAGCATTTGCAGTTCATCCTGTTTTGAGTGCAAACGCATCAGATTATTTGCAACAGTCGGTTCTTTCTAAAGTTTGGGTAACTAATTCAATTCAATTGGCCATTGATCAACAGTTTAAAAAACTTGAGGTTGTTGATATAAGTGATGAAATTGTTGCATGTTTGGACAATATTAGTATTCAATAGTGCAAGTTTTTGCAGTTCAAGAAATAGTTAAAAGATTTGTGCCTGAAAAACGTGAGAAGGCTTTTGCTCTACTTGCTATGGGCACAAGTGAATCTGAATTGCTAAAAATTGTGTGAAATTATTGAGAGATCAAAAAGGTGTACATGGAATTCCTTTTTGATCTCTCATGGTTTTTGGCTCATTTCGGCATGATATCTTGGAAAATAATCTGTTATTGCTTGTTATTGTTCTGTTATCAGTTCGCCTCCGCTTTGCTCTATAGCAGTTCTAATGTGATCTATTTGTGTTGAGTCTAATGCTGTTCCTTTTAGATGTAATTCTAGACTTTCTGGTCTTATTCCGAAATCAAGCTCTTCAGGGATATGTTCTATTGGATTATTTGAGAGGTCTATGTGCCATATGTCAGGAAATGCCTCTTGGCCAAATGAAGGGAGTGTTGTTATAAGATTATTACTGAGAGCCAGGGAGTTGAGCTCATTCCCTATTATGTTGTCAAAAGAGCTTATTTTGTTATGTGCCAGATCAAGCCAATTTATATTATTAAGGTTTGCCGGTATGGTTGAGATATTGTTGTGTGTGGCATAAAGATCTTCAAGATTTTCTGAGGCTAAAAAATCGGGCAATTGTGTAAGAGCATTGTAGCTGATATCAAGTTCTACAGGATTTAATGACATTATATTTTTCGGGATTGATCGTAAACGATTGTGCGAAAGATTAATTGCGAGTTCTTGAGAGATGTCAGGCGGGTCAGGAAGTCCATCTAAGCTTGTAAGGAACAATCTTGATAAATTTAAAGTTGTTACCTCTTTTTCGTCTAGGCCTATTTCAGATATAGATCCCGGTTGGAATTTAATGAAATGTTCAGGTAGCTCACGGATCGAGAGCTCAAAGTAAATATTTTTCCATTCTTCAGGCATTTCTTGATATGTTAAAAAATATTGTTTTGCGATGTAAGGCATGTAGTTTCGTATAATATTAGGTGCAAGAAATTTATTCAAGAAGGCTATAATTTCATTATGATCTTCTGGGATATGTACTTGAGTAAATAGATATTTTATTAAAGCATTTTTTATTGTATCGCTTGCTTGAAAAAAATCAGTAGCATTCAGAAGGATAAAGATATTAGGATTTCGTTTGATATCACGTTTGGACATTTTTAAAGCTGCAAAATAAATTTGGCCTTTATGCCAATAATAAGGGGCAACTTGCTTGCTTAATATGTTTTTAATTTCGTTATCGATTTCTTCAGGTCGCTGCTCAGCTACTGTCATTATATTAATTATATCTTTGAGTGCTTGCGTATCAAAAAATGAAAACTGATACACTTTTGCAGTTGGATCAATACCTTGCTCCTGATCAAAGGCAATCAATTCATTAAGTGTTTGAGATTGATTTTGAGCGGTTTCCATTTCAATTGGGAGCAATTCATGACTATCAGATTCGACTGAAGATTGTATATGAATTATTTTGCCGGTTTCTCTTTTTTTTCTTTCATCTTGTTTATTTTGTTCGGTTCGAGATCGTTTGCCTAATGTTGATACGTCCGGCATTATTTCATCAGGATTATATGCTGCGGGTAGGACGACGTTGGCGCATAATAATAAAGTTAAATAATGTCGCTTTTTCATTGTTAGCTTTCCTGTTTAAATAGTTTTTCGTATTGTTCATAACCTTCTTTTGCAAGATCTTTAGCCGGTACAAAACGCAAGGCTGCAGAGTTCATACAGTAACGCAGGCCGCCTTTATCTTTAGGGCCATCATTAAAAACGTGCCCTATGTGAGAATCGGCATGTTTGCTGCGAATTTCGGTACGTTTGAAAAATAAAAAATTGTCTTCTTTTTCAACAATGTTTTCCGGTGCTAGCGGCTGCCAAAAAGTTGGCCATCCAGTTCCGGATTTATATTTATGTATTGAACTGAACAATGGTTCTCCTGAGACTATGTCTACATAAATACCTGGCTCAGTATTGTCCCAGTAGGCATTATCAAATGGTTTTTCCGTGCCATTTTCTTGGGTAACTTTGTATTGCATTGGTGTTAACGTTTTGCGTAGCTGTGCATCGGATGGCTTGATAAAGCTTTGCCAATCTTGTTTGTTCATGTTGTTATATGGGCGCACTGGAACTTTATAGTGCTGTTCGTTGCCCCATGTTTGTTTTAGATACTTATCGCGTCCTGATCGTAGGCGAAAAAAAGCATATTTAATGGGATGCTTTTTATAATAATCTTGATGATATTCTTCGGCTGGATAAAATGTAGATGCGGATAAAACTTCGGTTACAATAGGCTTTTTGAATATTCCTGTTTGTGCAAGTTGATGCTTTGACTGTTCAGCTTCACTTTTTTGTTGTTCATTGTGATAAAAAATAGCTGAACGGTATTGCGGTCCACGGTCGCCAAATTGTCCGTCGGCATCGGTTGGGTTGATTTGGCGCCAAAATATTTCAAGTAAATCATGGTATGAAATTTTTTTAGGGTCGTAGGTAATTTGTACCACTTCGATGTAACCTTTTTGTGCGTAGTCTTGATAGTTTGGGTTATCTCCTATCCCGCCCATATATCCTGAAACAACTTTTATTATACCATCAGCTTTTTCATATGGTGACTCCATGCACCAAAAACAGCCTCCGGCAAATGTGGCAACAGTAGGAGTATGAAGGTTATTTTTGTTGTCACGAACTGGCGCTTTGGCAATAAGCATTGCTCCTCCCAGGGAAAATATAATAAAAATCAAAAATTTGTTTCCCATTGTAATTCCTTTTTTTTTAAGTATAATCGATAGAATAAGTTAATATCAATAAAAACCTTGTCTATTTGTAATTTTTATGGAGCAGCCTATGAAAAACATTTGTATTCTTGTCATATTATCTTTTTCTGCCTGTCTTAGTGCTCAGTCTGTGTATGAGATCAATAATCTTTTGCAAAAGCATGAGTATAAAAAAGAAGGGGTTGTCGAGCATTTAGGAACGCATATTATTGCAGAATTTATGGGATGCTCGTTTGATACTTTAGATAATCATGATGTACTTGCAGATTTATTGCGCAATGCAGCGCAAAATGCACGTGCGACGGTATTGAATGTTTCAACTCACAAATTTGAACCGTATGGCATGTCAGGGTTGGTATTGTTACAAGAATCACATATTTCTATTCATACTTGGCCGGAATTTGGTTATGCTGCAATTGATATTTATACATGTGGTGAGCATGTCAGTTCTCAAGCTGCTATTGATACCTTGGCCGCATTTTTTAAGCCTGAACATGTCCGTCAGATCGAAATCAAGCGTGGTTTTGATAAACTGATGAGTTAAATAATAAAAAGAAGATCATGGAGCAAGAAAAAAATATAAAAGCAATTATCGGTTTGGGAAATCCCGGATCGAAATTCAAAAAACATCGACATAATATTGGATTTTTGGTTGTTGATGAGTTTGCCCGTCGGCATCATGCTGATTGGCAAAGTAAGGGTTTATTTGATCTTGCTGAGTTACAACATGATGGTAAAAAATTGTTGTTACTCAAGCCGCAGACATTTATGAATGATTCGGGCAAAGTTATTCCTTGGTTACAAAAAAAGGGAATTGAACCTGAAAACATCATGGTTATCCATGATGAGTTAGAAAAACCGTTTGGTCATACATCAATTAAATTTGGTGGCTCTGCTCGTGGCCATAATGGATTGCGCTCTATCATTGCTCATACAGGCAAAGACTTTTATCGTTTGCGTTTTGGTATTGGGCGTCCTGAACGTAAAGAAGATGTTGGCGATTTGGTTTTGAGTAACTTTTCTGAACCACAGCAAGAACTTGACCGGTTGATTGACCAGGCTGTTGATATGCTTGAAGATTAAAAAATTAAAAAAAGAGAGCTCTTTATATAAAAAGCTCTCTTTTTTTAATTTAATATAAACAAATTCTGTTTATTTTTGTTCGTTTGAAACTTCTTCAGATGTAACTGCATCATCAACGTTATTTTTAGTTGAAGTTGTGTTAAATAATGAATTAACGTTTTGACGAGCCATGTTCCAATAGTTAGTTGCATAAGTTTGTGTTGTTGTGAATGCTTTGTTGAACTGATCATTTTGACGAACTTCTGCCAATGCAGTCGGTGCGTTAACTTTAGCGTTGAATAATCTTTGTCTAATTGCTGCAAAACTGAATGGATTTTGTAATTGTGTAATTGGTGTGCGAGTGTCTGGATTTTGCATGAAATATTCAGCAGTTTTACCTAGTCCATAACCTGAAGTTCCATAAATTACCGGACGGTTAAAAAGTGCTTGACGAGTAAGAGTTGCAGCTGATGTAAATAAGCTTTTTGTTGCAACAAGCATTGCATGGCAAGGTGCTGCACAAACTAATAAGAGCGCAAGAGTAAGCGCTTTTTTCATAGATAACATAAAGTATCCTCCATTTGAGCATGAAATAAGGTAAAAAATGCTTTTCTACCCTGTTTTTCAGCTTTTTATATTAATATATACACTTATCATTTTACATAATTACCTTGGTTTGTCAATTTGTATAGAATAGTTGCCTTTTGCTTTAGTATTATTTCTATTAAGCTGTTTTGATAAAGGTGCTTGAGTAAAAAAGTATCTATAGTCCTGCTTTAGAGCAGATTTCAGAAGAAACTTTATAGCATGCTAAGCCAAATAATATCATTCCTGCAGCACGGCCTGTAGTATAGCTTCTAATTCTATTAACATGTCCCAAGGGGCTTTTTTCCAACAGTCCTCGATAGCGCAAAATGTTTAGAGTTGCTTTTGTGCGTAGACCAGGAGATGTTTCAGAGGTATTGATATGTTTTGCTGCTGCATTATATGTCAGAGAAATGTTTATAGGATCGATGTTAGAGTTATAAGAAGTATAAGATGAAAGATGTCTTTTTATGCCTTCTTCTGTTAAGTGTTCTGTAGGATGTTCATGATATGAGCATCGTTGATAGCCTTTTTTTTCAATAACAGGTGCAATTTGTTCTATATGTTTTCCACCTGCTACGACAATAGATGTTCGATTTTTTCTACGATCCTCGGATATTTTTTGCAGTATATGCAGGTCAAGCAAATGAGCTTCTCGACTTGAGAAGAGGCAATACGTTGGCAAAGGATTGAGTCCTAGTTTTGAACGAAATAGATTTGTTACTTTATTATAGTTGGTCATGCTAAAAGGGTAGTGTTGTAATTTCTTAAGTATTGGCAAACCATATTTTTCAAATTCACCAATAATTTTTTTGTTATGTTCTTGAAAGTCATTTTTATAAGCTAATGTTTGTTCATATTGTTTTAATATCGGTGGTGCATAGAAACATCCTAAAACGCTATCTTCACGAGGTCTAAATTCAATGTTTGAACTTTTGATACCGGCAGCTAATGCCCAAGGATGTAAACAAAATAAAGGAATTTCTTTACCAAATCGGTGGGAAGGGCCTAGTAGTAATAGCCGTGATGTTTTAGCAGCCATTTTGTCTTCAACAATCATATGGGCATTAGGTATGTGTGATGCTCCCTTAATAAGTTCATATTGTTGGTAACAGCTATGTTTATCTGGTAGATGAATATCACCATAACCGATAATGACATGATTGTTTGCGGGGTCCTTCCAGATACCGGCGGAATATATTATTGCTTGTACATGTGATCCAATCAGTAGTGTTAAAAAAAATAATAACATAGTTAAAGGCCTTTCTAGTTTAGCTCTATGTGTTTAGTTGTGCATATATAATAGTTTATATATGTATATTGCTCAATAGGATTGATGCTTGAGGCTGTATTATAGTATCTTCATATAAATATGGAGGATATAATGAGTCAAAAAAATAGCTTAGTATTAATTATCGATTTCTTGAGTAATTTGTTTAAATTAATTATCCCGGCTATGAGTGCCTTTTTATTTGGTTATCTTATGTTTCGGGCCACTCCTATAATTTCACCAATGATTGCTTTAATATCTGTTACTTCAGTTGCTGTTCTGTTTATTGGAATGGCATTTTATCTCTATCACTTTAAAGATGATATCTATATTGCTTATGGGGGTGCGATAGCCGGTGTTAGTCTGTTATATGCATCTTTTTATCAAGCATATGTCTCATTTGCTCTTTTCAAGCCTATTGAAACCTTTTGGCATTTAACTATTATTGCTCTTGCAGCAGCGTATGCGGCGGTTCGTTTTCAGGGTTGGTTACTCGCAGTGTTGGCAATCGCAATGAGTTTGGTTACGCCTTCAATAGTATTGGTTTTCTTGAGTAGATCTTTTTTAGCTTGGTATTTTGTTTTGTTTTTATTGTTTTCGATGCTGATTGCTTATTGGCGGGGTTGGTTTGAATTGGCAGCTTTGAGTTTTCTGGGGTTTGTAATGTATAATCCGCTACTTTTTACTTTTACCGATTTAGAGGGAAAAAAAGGATTTTTGAGTATATATCAAGTTTTTTGGATTGCAGCAGCTCTTTTTGGTATTTATACCTGTATCCCATATTTCTATACATTGTTTTGGGCAAAAAAAAGAATCTTTGAATCGATTAGTATTACTGTCGGTGGAGCATATAGTTTTGCATTGGTGCGTTATATTATTAAAACGCAATTATCGATGCTTGAAAAGCTTCCTTTTTTTATCAAGTTATTTGTTGGTAAAACGCTTATTATGAATGATATTCATATGTATCTATTTTTGTTGTACGGATTAATATATGCGCTTCTCTTTGTACTTTTATATTTAGTAAACAGACAAGCGAAAGTCGTACTTGCAACATTAGCAAGTTTATCTGTTATTTGTACAATTGGCATGTTTTATACGCAAACGAAAGCTACCGGAATTTTGCGATATATAATGCGTCTACGTAGATTTTTGTTGCAAACTATACAAGTGGTTATTAGGCAGTAACCTGTTTTATATCTTGTATGGTCGGCTTTAAAGCTAATGTAATTTCATGATCAGGGAATTTTTCAATTAATTCATTCAATTTTGTTTGTTCGATAGTTTTGTTTTGTTCTGCTTGGGCAAGCTCGATTTCCAGTTTCAGTAATTTGGGTTCGATGTTTGGGCGGACAACCAAATCATTGCTGCGAGCATCATCTAATCGTTTGTGAGCAGAACGATAAATACCACGGCCGATATAATGCTGAGCAACATAGAGATTGCTATCAACAAGTTTTTGTTGGCACATGCGCTTGAATTCGGAAACGCGCTCTATGTTTTCTTTGGCATAGATTGCAGAACGTGTCTCAAACTGTTTAATCAAATTGAGTGTATCTTCAGTTTTTGTTTGATCGCGATCAAAATTTGCAGTCTGTTCCCAACTGCACTCAATCGCTTTTACAAATGCCTGTTCAACATATTCATTGCCGGGATAGAGTTTTATAAAGTCATCGAACAGTTTTTCTGCTTTTGCATATTGCCCTGTTTTCATCAAAAGTTCTGCCCATTCGAGCATGATGAAAACTAATTGCTCAGCATTTTCAGTCAGACGGAACATTTTCTCAAGATATTTAATAGCAACTTCATAATCACCTTCTAAAAGAAGTTCATTTTTTCGTTGCAATAGTTGGTGGAAATTCATTTGGCTTATAGTCAAATGCTCTTTGCGTGGTGCTCGGCGTTTTTGCATCCATTTTTTGTATGATGCTTTTTCTTTTCGTTCTTTATTTCTTTTTCTTGCTTCGTCTTGATCTGGTAGGTTGCGACTAAATTGTTGGCTGAGTTCCTGTTTTTGTTTTGTGTATTCAGTTGGAGGTGCAGGGGCAAAAACGAGCATTCTTGGCGGTTCTTCATCAAGAACTTCATTTGTAACTGTGCTTTGATCTTGGGTGGTCTTAGGGTTTTGATTTTCAGTTGTCTTTGGTTCTTGTGTAGTTATTTTTTCTGTTTGTTCAGATTTTACAAGATCATCTTTTGCATGTATTGCAGTGATCGTTATCAGAGATAGTATAAGAGCAATCTGTTTCATTTTTTAAACCTTTTATAGATCAAGATAGTTTGAGTTGCATATAATAATTTTATCGCCTGGGCTTATAAAAGCAAATGCCATGAGATTAAGATTTGCTCCTTTTAATACAATAGGCTGTTTCAGGTTTCCCTTGTCTGTAACATTTCTATACTATTATTTTTATTGTTGGTTTGTTATGCTGTCAAAATAATTAATACAAGCCATTTTAGGATATGAAAATGTTCAAAAAGGATGTGGGAGATCTGCTCATTGAGGCAGGTTTAATAACTTCTGACCAACGAGATCAATGTAAAAAAGAGAGTAATGAGTCCGGTGCTGCAATAACTGAATGTTTATTAGCAAAAAAAATTATAACACCTGAAGCGCTTGCAAAAGCATTGGCAGCATATGTTGGTGCACCGTACATTGATGTTGTTACTGATAAAATGGCAGACATTACAACTTTAGGCAAAATTCCGCTCAAATTCTTGCGCGAAAATGAAGTTATGCCGGTTGTCATTGATGGAAAAATAACTACATTGACCTCAAATCCTATGCATTTTCAACCGATTGATGAGTTAAGTTTATTATTAGGTGGCAATATTGGTTTTGCTATTGCTCAGCCAAAAACGATCATCGAAGCAATTAATAAGTATTATCCGCTTGAAGGAACCAAGCAGATGATGCAAGAGTTGGCAGAAGAGGAGCCGGCACTTGAACAAGTAGAATTTACCGATATTGATGAAGGTGACATTGTTTCAATGGCTGCAGAAGCGCCGGTTATTAAGTTGGTTAATCATATTTTATATCAAGCGGTAAAACAGGGTGCATCTGATATTCATATTGAGCCGTATGAAAAAGAAGTTGGCGTTCGTTATCGTATTGATGGCGTGCTCTATAATATCATGTCACCGCCTAAAAGAATTCAGGATGCATTGATTTCACGTATAAAGATTATGGCGAATTTAAATATTGCTGAAAAACGTGTACCACAAGATGGACGAATAGATTTACGCATTGCGGGAAAACCGTATGATATTCGTGTTTCGATTTTGCCCGTGCAATTTGGCGAACGTATTGTGATGCGTTTGTTAGATAAGTCCCGTACTTTTTCTAATTTAAAAGATATCGGTTTTTCCGATCGAGATTTTGCAATTATTACTACAGCAATTTCAAAGCCGAATGGTATTATTTATGTTACCGGACCTACCGGTTCCGGTAAGACGTCAACGCTTTATGCGGTGTTAGGTGAATTGAATAAACCTGGAGTTAATATTATTACCGTTGAAGATCCGGTTGAGTATCAAACAAAAGGTATTGGGCAAGTGCAAGTTCGTAGTAAAATTGGTATGACATTTGCAGCAGCTTTACGTTCTATTCTGCGACAAGATCCAGATATCGTAATGATTGGTGAAACCCGTGACCAAGAAACTGCTCAAATTGCAATTCAAGCAGCATTAACAGGTCATTTAGTATTAAGTACATTGCATACTAATAGTGCACCGGCAACCATTACTCGTTTGCTTGATATGGGTGTTGAGCCTTATCTGATTGCATCATCTTTGGAGCTTGCGATGGCACAACGTTTAGTCCGTAAATTGTGTCCATACTGTAAAAAACCTTATAAACCGACATTAGAAAGGCTTGCAAGTATCGGTTTAGATGAAAAAACCGCAAAAGATATTACATTTTATGAGCCGGTTGGATGCGAAGAATGTGCACAAACCGGTTATAAAGGTCGTCTTGCTATTTTTGAAATGATGGAAGTTACCTCTGAGTTGGCAAAGTTGATTATGGAGCGTGCTGATACCTCTCTTTTGCGACAACAGGCAATGAAGGATGGTATGACGTTACTTGTACAGGACGGTTTGCGTAAAATTAAAGAAGGTTTGACAACTATTTCTGAAGTTCTTTCGGTCGCTACTGTTGAAGTTGAAGTGGAAGAGTTTGAATGACATACTTTTGTATGAAATTACATATTCATTAATTGTATGAAAGAAGATCGATTTCTTCCCATTCCGGTTTTCCAGTGTTTAGCCAAAGAGTATTTAATAGTCCGCGATCATAAAAATTGAGCTTGAGGCCTTTAAATTCGTAATTTTTTATATTTTCGATAAATTCTAAAAGATTGTCTTTATTTATTGGTTTTTCTAATCTTTTTAGGCAATCTATAAGAACACTAGAATTTATGTATGCTTCAAGACTGATTGTATTGAATTCTAAGCCTTTGTTGGCGGCATCTTTTCGGTATTCTTTAACGATGTTAATGTTACTTGCATTTGGATTGGGGACAATGTTTGAAATGATCATATCCAAACCTTTTTGTTTTAAGAAGTCTTCTAATCTTGGTTCAGAAAGCGTGTCGAGGCCAAACAACATTTTTTTTGTAAGAAAGTCCATGCCTACTTTGTTTAGAAGTTCTTTGGTTGGAATGGACAGGACATAAAAACCGATAGCATCAGGATTGAATTCTTTAATTTTTTTTGCTTGTTCGCTTAAGTCTAATACATAGCGTTCAGAACTTACAAATAGATAGTCAGTAATATTGTGCTTTTTGAATGCTTCTTTAGCTCCTTCAATTGCATTTTTTGCCCAAATATCGTTTTGATATAGAATAGCAATTCGTTTTGCATCTTTATTTTTAATTGCATAATCAACAAGTATTTTTCCTTGTTGAGCATATGAGCTGCGCAAATGGACAACATATTTTAATCCACGTCCAACACCTGAATTAGGAAAGAGTACTAAAACTTTTTCTTCTTTAATCAAGTCTTGATATGCCTCTAGTGTAGGGTCTCCAAATGGAGAAAGTAGAATATTTGTTTTATATTCATTCAAGAGAGTAAGTATGTTTTCACGAGTATTGTCAGGAGTATATTCATCATCCAAGGTGATGAGTTTTATGGATTTATTATGTACTCCTCCGCGATTATTGATATTTGTTATGGGCATCATGAGGCCATTTTGAATATTTGTTCCGTACATCTTAGCAAATCTTTCTAGTGGAATAGACGTACCTATAACAATAGTATTGTTTTGTACGACCATTCCAGTTTGTGGTTCTGGAGCAACCACAGCGGCTTCTGTTTCAGGTTTGACTTCTAAGGTATCTTTTTTTTCTTCCTTTTTTGCATCGACCGGAGTTATCTCATTGCTTTTTTGAGCAAGAGTACAGCTTTGAGAAAGTTTCTTAATTTTTTCTTCGATTTCTATTGTGTTTCTTAAGAGATTTGTAAATAACTGATCGTTACTTGTTGATTCTTCGTCAGATCGAAGTTCTTGCAGTCCGGTTACTAAATTGTAGGTGTTATTTTTCTTGAAGCCCAATAATTCTCTGACGTCTTGGTTGTAGAGAGTTATTGTCCATTCATTTAATGTCTTGCCTACATTAAGAAATGTAAAGGCATCAAAGTAAAAGTCTTGTAAATGACGATAGCTTTCAGTTGGTGCTGAAAGAAGTGTCCATGCAGTTGATCCTTTATCTGATTCGAGTTGGGCCAAGCCGGGTGTTGGTCGATATATTGTTGATCGACTTTCACTTTTGATAATTGCGCGAATATTTATTTTTTTTTCGCTATCTTTAACTTTATTATTAAGTTGAAAGAGTTGTATTCTTTTATCGGTACCTTCAAAAAATCCTGTAAATTTTTCTTCATCAAGTTCTGTTTTATCTCGTCCATAATGAGATATTCTTATAACATTAATTGATTCATCATCTTCACTTCCAATCAAATAAAGTGCAAGAGGAAGCGTGTTGAAAAAGCTTGAAATTTCTTTGCCTAAGGGAGGGTCTTCATTTGAAATTGAGGCAGCTCTAATGATTAGATCATCTTTTAAGTTAAAATTCTTCCAATGATCAACATCTTCATGATTGCCTCGTATATAAAATACTTTATTAGAATTTTCATCCATTAATTTTAGTATTAAGCCAAGTACTTCAAGAGAATATGCAGATCTATTAATAAAATCACCATTAAAAATAAAATAGTAGTCTGGTTTAATTATTTGTAGGTTTTCATCTATAATACCGCGCTTAAAAAGCTCTTCAAGAGCACGGACGAGGGAATGAAATGCCCCTTGGACGTCGCCCCAAATGATAAATGTACTGCCTTCTTGCGGTTTCATTTTTATTACGTATCGGCCAATGTACCCAGAGTTTTCTCGATCATTAGTTACTTTGGAAAGTAGGTGTGCAAAACCTTTTATATTCCATGAAGGTGGGGTTTTTATGTTGATTTTATAAAGAAATCTATTAAACCAGTTTTGGACAAGCGTACGAGAGTAGGCAGAAAAATCAGGGTTTGCCCAAGTGGTACCTTGTATTGGAGGATTTTCATCAATGCTCGCAGCATATTGACTGATTTCAGGTAAATTGGAAAAAAACGTAAAATTTATTGTGGGAACAATGAGGCTTACAAGTAGGATATAGATTTTTTTCATAAGGTATATGTCTTTTCGGTTGTGATTATTATTGAGTGCATTTTTGCTTTTTATTTTTTTATATGCACTTGTTTTTAAATAATTTCACATGCATCATGATAATAAATATAGATGATGAGAGTAAAGTATATGTATTTTAAAATGAATATAGGTCAAAAAAAAAGTTTAGGGTTTTCTTTGTTAGAGATGCTTATTGTTTTGGCGTTGGTTTCTCTTACGTTGTATCTATCCTTTGGGCAGTTGCGTTTTTTAAAGCGTGGATATGCCTGTGCAGAGTTAGATAGTTTGTATCAGACCTGTTTGTATATGCAGCGTCATGCAATGGTTACCGGAAAAACTTGTGATATAACATTGAATCTTGTAGATAATTCTTATCAATTTAATAATCAACAATGTCAATTGGCGCAAGGTATACAATTTGATGTTTTGCCATACGTGAAAGGACCGCCGTCAACGCCTACAAAATTATTATCAAAGCCGTGTAGTTTTAAAAATAATCATATCAGTTTTTCAAAAGATGGGAGTATGAGTGCAGGAGCAGTGTATATAACTGATGTGGCACATAATTGTTTGTATGCGTTGAGTTCGTCAGTTTCGTCGTATTCCTATTTGCGCAAATATCGTTATGCTGGTAAATGGCATCAGTTAGATTAACGTGAATTAGATTTAAGAAATTTATTTTGCAAATTGTTTTTTTTTGCTGATATAATGCGGCTTAATGAAAGAAGTGGGTATTTTTTTGTCATCCTCGAAGAGGATGACAAAGTAGCGTCTTTAAATTATATGCAAAGAACTGACTAGATCAAGTTTACATTAGATTGGACCAGTATTTTTTGGAATAGTTACTATGTTAAAGCAACTTGTGTTGTCTTGTATTGCCGGTTTGTGCATAGTTGGATTCATGGCTCAGCGTGATACATGGATACAGCAATATGTGCTAGATTATTTTATTACCCAATTTCAGTATGCACTTGATTGTAGAGTTTCATGCCGTTTACAAGATTGTTCTATGTCAGGATTGCAACTACAGTGTAGAAATTTACAGGTAATGCCTAAAAATGGAACCGATTGGTCATGGCGTGCAAAACAATTCAATATTGGTTTTTCATGGTGGCAATTGTTACTGTATGGCTCATTTGATTTTTCAATTTATATTCAAAATATGCATGCATATTCTCAAATAAAAGATGATGAACTTGCTATTGCCAATCATCTTTATTTGGCATTTCGTGGGCCACAACTTTCGATATATACATTCTTGAAAGATATGGAATGTGATGATCTGTTTGTTACTATTGAAGACAGGCAAAAGCATCGTTATGTTGATTTACATTGGGACATTCAGGCCAAAAAGATCGACAACTGTTTTAATGTAGCTGTTGATCTTTATAAGGGTTCACTTCTTGCACAAGAACGTACATTGTTTAAAAATATGTCCGGCTCGTTACAATTTGATTCTTTCGATGGACACCCAACTATTGATGTCTGTGTTAAAGGGGCTGCATCAATTGAAATGCCACAATTGGGTTCAGAAGTTACTCCGTGTTATATCTCCGGGGCATGGCATCATAATCAAGGAACTTTTAGTTTAAAAAATGTTGACCACTCATTTGCTATTGATCCTGTTTTAATTAAAAAAGATGGCAATGGTTTGCAAGTTTCAGTTGAGGCGAAACTTCCCTTAAATTATGTTTGGCATATGCTTACAAATGATAATGATGATAATCGATTATCAGGTAGTTGTGCATTACAGGCAAAGTATGGAGCCTACGATGACACAGATAACTTTCATGGGCATGTTTCTGCTCAGCGCATGCGTTGGCAAGATAAAGAGATCGGCTCGCTTGCAAAGATTACTTTTAATAAAAATACAGAAGATTTAGGCAAAGCTCATTTTGGTGGCGGACTGTATTTACAAAGAACTTCAGGTGCATGTGTTGCAGGATCTTGGTCCTGTTGCCCGCAAGAAGGGATTGCGCAAGCAAGTATAAAAAATAATGCACGGCTTACTTTTTCACCTAAGCATGATTGGCAAATATTGCCGGATGACCTAACCATTAGTTGTGATGTTGATGGTCACGGAGCATTACATGTTCATTATGATGGTAAAGCAACACATGCAAAAGTACAAAATCATATTGTTTCCTCAGGCACTGCATTGATACAGGGAGCGCATGTTGAAGCGGAAGGAACGCTCGATGAAAATAGGTATAAACTTAATGCTTGTTATGATCCTGTTTTGTACTTAAATTCGTTTGATTATGCGAATGCGCAAGGAGATACATTAGTACAAATGACTGGAAACGAAGAACAGCATTATTCAGGATTTATTGATGTTGGTTGTGTCAAAGATATTCTCAAGAAACGTTTACAATATGATTTGCAAGGTGAAGGGATATTTAAACTTAATATTGATAAAATTGATCAATGTTATCATGCAAATGTGCACCTTGTTAATGGTGCAATTCGTTTGCCGCGGACTTATAACTTTGTTCAAGGTTTTGACTGTGATCTTTTTGTTGATCCATTGTATAAAAAATGTACAGTACAAGATTTGGTTTGCACATTGCATAATGGTATCATTTCAACTCAAAAAATGCATGTTGTATTGGCCGATGATTTAAGTCCAAGTTTTGTATATGCGCCTGTTTTAATTGATCGTTGCTTGCTTAACGTTGAAAAAGAACTGTTTGCTATTGTTTCAGGATCAATGTTGTTGAGTAAGAAGCAGGATGCTGATGCTTGCCTAAAAGGGCATTTGATTATTGATCGTTCGCAGTTGAAAGAGAACCTGTTTTCTGATGTGTTTCAAAAAAATATGCGTAATTATACCGCTTATTCATTTGATACGCATGACGATGATTTGCAATGTGATATTACTATAAAAACAAAATATCCGGTACGGGTGCAGACGCCATTTTTGCAAACTGATGCCCGTATTAATTTATCAATAAAAAATAAAGTACGAGATCCGCATGTTTCAGGATCGGTTAATTTAAGTACTGGTCAGTTGCACTTTCCTTATAAGCCTTTATATATTACCAAGGGCTCTTTGCATTTTTCACCAGGTAAGTTAGATGATCCGCTTATTGAATTAGAAGCAAAAAACTGTATTAAAAAAAATAATATTAATTTACATGTTACCGGTTCATTGCAAAATCAGCATGTGAGTCTAGAGGCGTCACCGACTTTAAGTGAAGAGCAGATCATTTCATTATTACTTGTCGGTTCGCAAGAAGAATCACTCAATATGGTTATGCCTGCGCTTATTATGCAAAACATTAAATCGATTTTATTTGGGTATGATCAAACGACGCATAATGCAAGTCGTTATTTTGGCAATTTGCTCAAACCGTTCCGACGTATACATTTGGTGCCAAGCTTTATTGATCAAAGTGGTCGTGGTGGTTTGCGTGGTGCAATTGAGATTGATATTAGCGATCGTTGGCGTGCTGTAATTCAAAAGAACTTTAGTTTGACTGAAGATACTCGTTTTGAATTGGAATATTTATTATCTGATGATATTAGTGTACGCGCAACGCGGGACATTCGTCGTGATTTGATTGGTGAAGTTGAGATGAGGTATAAATTTGGGGATTGATTTTTTAGTCCTCGCCGGACGGGCTTTTTGTTGTTTTTAGCTTCTTGTGAAATTATTGGCTTTTCTTTTTTTTGAATTACTTTTGTTCCAAAGGTTGTCTTGCCACAACCTCTGGACTCCGGGCAAAAAAAGGGAGGCCCCTTTTTTTAATCCCCTTATCGCGGATAAAAACGTCCTTCTTCACTTTGTTCATTCGGACTGTCAGCCCACACTCTCACTCACGTTCCTACTTCGCTCTTCGAGCTGCGAAGGACGTGGTCGATCTTAGGCTTCCATATCCGCTAAAGGAATAAAAAAGATATTAGACCTTATGCGTAATAAAAAAACAGAGACACAAATACTTTTTTCCCATCTCCCTGTACTTCCGTCAAATCACACTTCTCAAAACATTACACAATTGATTTACTTTAAATTATAGCACATGCCAATACGCAGATTATAATAACATTTTGAGGTGGGCGCATTTTTTAAAATTAATTACGCATAAGGTCTATTATAAATTTATGTCCGGTAGTTTGTCTGAGGGTATTTGCCGTTTAGGCATAATGGCCCGAATACAAACGTGCAAGGCGCTCCAACAGCATGTTGGTGTATTTTAGTTAAGGTATTTTGTACAAGCAAAATACCTTAGCCTGTCTGGCAAGACAATAAATAATTTTAAAAAAAGAAAAACAAGCGATCACGATGCTTCGACAAGTTCAGCATGACTTCGCTGCACACGGCAGCATGACTTCGACAAGCTTACCTTTTTGCCGCACACGGCAGCATGAAATCAAAAAATAAAAATTAACATGTAATTTAAAAAAACAAGAAAGCCTTTGATAATGAATATATAATATAGTAAACTGCACCTGGTAATGTAGCTAAAAAAAGGGAGAAGTAATGCAAGCGCATGCTTTCAAAAGAATATTTCGTATTTTGGCACTTTTTGCATTAGCTTTTTTTTTGGTAGGATCAGGGATATGCCCTCCTGAGCTTTCACTAAATCGAAGCACACGTAAATCAAGAGCTCGCAAAACAATTCTAGAAGTTCCCGTTTCATTTGGTAAAACACATTTTATTGTTGGTTTATCAAAAGAAGAGGTTTCTCAACGTAACGCACAAAGTAGTTTTTCTGATGTTGAATGTACGGTAAATGAGGCATACTTTTCTCCTGATGATGATTTGCAGCAAAAAATAATAGATTTTATTGATCAAGAAAAAAAGGGTATTTATTTAGCAATATTTTCATTTACCAATAAAAATATTGCTGATGCTTTAGTGCGTGCACATAAACGGGGCATTGAAATTCAGTTAGTTGCGGATCCAAGTTTCTTGCATGATCGTTATACCAAGATTGCATTGCTGCAAGAAAAAGGAATTTCTGTTTTTGTGTATGATCCAAAAAAATCACCTGGTAATGCATCAACTATGTCGAATATTATGCATAATAAATTCGTGCTTTTTTTGAATAATGTTGATGATAAGCCATTGGTTTGGACAGGGTCATTTAATTTCACCAAGTCAGCATGCTTGAGTAATCAAGAGAATGTTGTGGTGTTAAATAATCCACAAATTGTGAACAGATATATCGAAAAATTTCATGAGTTAAAAAAGCGAGCAATTGCATACAATAACATACATGCTGCAGCCGGACGGGCAACCACAAAAAGAACAGCAAAAAATAAGTGAAAAACATTGTCGGGAGCTAAGACCCAAAAGATATGTGTAAAGTGTGCTTCATTACTACAATTCCTTCTTAGCTCTGCATTATGCTATTTCGAATTTAAGAAAAAAGCAAGTTCTTTTTTTTAGTTTTTTTTACAGAGTTTTTGAAAATGTGCTTTAAATTAACGTAATCATAGTTTTTTAACAAAAATCGAAACTTTCTTTCTTTTTATTAGTGAATTATTTTTAATTTTTGTATGATTTTTTTAATATCTTCAGGGAGTTCACTTTTTATTGCAATTTTTTCTCCATCAAAAATAAATTGCAATTCAGCTGCATGCAACGCTTGTCTGTCAATGAAGGGTGATGGTTTGCCGTATACAGGATCGCCAATGATTGGATGGCCAATTGCAGCAAAATGTACGCGAATTTGATGTGTGCGTCCGGTTTCTAATGTAACACGCACTAGTGCGGCATCTTCATAATATTGTTCAACCTCGTAATGGGTGACTGCATTGCGTGCTTTTGTTTTGGCCTCTTTTTCTGATGTGTATGTTGTCATGCGATTTCTTTCTTTCGGATGCCGTCCAATTAGCAAATTAATAGTTCCTGTTTTTGGTGGATGCCCTTTGACGATTGCGTAATATGTTTTGTTTATATCACGATTGCGAAATAAGATGCCGAATTGTGCGTAGGCATAATTGGTGCGTGGAATAATCATCAAGCCGGAAGTGAGCTTGTCAAGGCGATGAATAATTCCTGGGCGATCTACAGAGCCAACATGAGCAATGTCGTCAATGTTGTGCAATAGCCAATCAGAAAGCGAAACTTCATTGCTTGTTGATGTCGTGGGATGTGCAAGCAGGCCTGCCGGTTTTTCGATAATAATGAAATGAGGGTGCTTGAATACTATTTTTATAGGGATGTTTTTTTGTTTAACCATGTCAGCAGTGATATTGCGCTTTGGTGGAAACATAATAAAGATCGCGTCGCCAGGTTTTACTTTATGGCCGGACTTAGTAACTGTTTGTGTATTTACTTTAACATAGCCATCTTCGATTGCACGATGGAAAAAACTGCGTGTATAGCTAGGAAATGCTTGATGTAAAAAAATATCAATACGCTCTTGAGAGGTTTCAGCATCAACAATGAGTTCAAATTCTTGGCCATGTTGAATAAGGTTTGGTTTCATCAATTTTATCCGGAATTTAAAGTGTATATCCATAGACAAGTGTATTGGGATAGCTTATGATAAAAGTAACAGAAAATAAGCATTAATGCCATATCTCACACAGGCAAAAGTTTAAAGGTCGGGCCATGGATAACAAAACGTTACTTGAAAAAATAAGATATAATGTTATTGAGGTTGCAAATCAAAGTACGGCACTTGGAGCGTCTCTATGGAAAATGTTTATGGAACTCCATCAGGCAGATATAGCAGATTTTTTTTCTGATATTGACAGGGAGTCCTTTTGTGTGTTGTTTTTAGCACTGCCAAAAGAGTTAAAGTATGCAGTTTTTAAAGAGCTTCCTGATAGTTTAAAAGTGTATATTTTGGGCAGGCAAGAAGAGTCTGATGCTTTGGCTATTTTGAATGCTTTGCATGCGGATGAATTAACCGATCTTTTTGATTATTTTTCTGATGATGAATTGCGCAAGTATATGAATGTGCTCAATCAGACTGCGCGTGAACGTGTTTTATCGCTTAGAAAATTTCATCCTGAATCTGCCGGTGGTATTATGGACCCTCATGTTTTCTCTCTTAAGCAGGGTTTTACTGTAGGCAAAAGTGTTAGTATTTTGCAGCGTTTAAAGCCGGATAAAGATATTTATCAACGGATTTACGTAACTGATGAAAATCATCGCTTGCTTGGTTGTATTGATTTACAAGATCTAGTATTACATGGCCCAAAAGAACGCATTTCCAGCTTTATGAAAAAAAATGAATTGATTTTATCGGTAGATGAAGATCGTGAAAAAGTTGCACATCAAATGATACATTATGGCTTGACCAATGCGCCGGTAGTCGCCCAGGATGGTCTGTTTTTAGGAGTAGTCCCGGCAGATACTTTGGCTGATGTTTTAGTTGAAGAGGCAGGTGAAAATGTGCAGCGGATTTCTGCAATGACGCCACTTAAAAAATCTTATTTTGAAACGCCATTTTTAAAATTATTATATGAGCGCAGTGGAATCCTGGTTATTTTATTATTAGTCGAGTCGATATCGGGCACTATCTTGGAAATGTATGAATCAACCTTAGGGATTGTATTGCTATTCTTTATTCCTATGATTATTAGTACCGGTGGAAATACCAGTAGTCAAACATCAGCTGTTGCTATTCAAGGTATGGCAGCGGGCGAAATTCGTGAATCTAATATGTTTAAGTTTTTAAGACGTGAATTGAGACTTGGGGCTGCAATTGGCTCATTGCTTAGTATTGCCGCATTTGGACGGGTATTCTTAACGACCGGTTCATATTTGTACGGTTTTGTTATTAGTTTAGCTTTGGGGCTCATCGTTATGCTTTCAGTTGCTTTGGGTAGCCTTGTCCCTTTAGTGCTTAAAAAATTGAATATTGATCCTGCATTTTCAGCCGGTCCATTTTTGGCAACCGCCATGGATATTTTAGGTGTACTCATTTATTGTGCTATAAGTCGATTAATTCTGTTCTAGCATTATTTTAGCATGGCTTGAACCAGGTAGGGAAAAAGATGTTTATTAAGGCTTTTTGCTCGTAAACAATAGCGTGTTTTATAGAATAAAAAAAGAAAAGTGTTGTTAGAAAGGAAAAATGCCCAAAAAAAGAGCTTTTTCCTTGACAAAAGAACAACATACCTATAAATTTATTTTTGTATCTTAACTGTAAGATGCTTTTTCTTTTGAAATAAACTTTTGGGAGAGCCGTTAGCTCAGTTGGTAGAGCAACAGCCTTTTAAGCTGTGGGTCGCTGGTTCGAGCCCAGCACGGCTCACCAGTCTACACTTATCCGGGTCTATAGACTCGGCAAGCTACGTCTGGAATAGCTATTTTTTTAAATGAATGTTTAAGTTAAACTTTATTATAAAAAAACAAGCTGTAACAAAACTAAAAATAAAGATGTCCCCATCGTCTAGCCTGGTCCAGGACGTTGCCCTTTCACGGCAGAGACAGGGGTTCGAATCCCCTTGGGGACGCCAGTCTTCGCTCTAAAGAGCTTCGTCTGGCTTTCGCCGCTAAATAAATTAAGAAATGAATATAAGCTTTGATAGCAAATAGCGAAGACTGTCCGACGAAGTTGAAAACGTAGACGGGCCGGCCCTATCAATTGAATTATCGAATTACTGTGTTATTATGTATTATGTTTATCTCATAAGATCCATAAAATCTCCTCAAGCTATATACGTAGGTTATACTATCAATATAAGACAACGGTTAGAGACTTATAACTCCGGTGGTTCTGTTCATACAAAAAAAGATCGACCTTGGGAATTAGTTGTGTGTATGGTATTTAAAGATATGAAATGCGCAAAACAATTTGAAAAATATCTTAAGTCTCAATCGGATAGAACATTTGCTAAAAAACGATTTTTGAATTCACAGATTTCGTAGAATGCCTTATTGCCATTTATTGCAAATCAGTTGTAATGAATAAGTGCTGGAGGCATGCAATTCAAAGGCTTTGATCGCAATGTGTGCTTCAAATTTATCAACCACGATATCTTTTTTATCGCCTGATATGCGAATATTTTTATAGCCATAGGGTGCTTTTGACGGCCATTCTCCCTTGCGTAGTTTCTGCTCTATAGTTCGTTTGACGTTATCGCTAATGGCATCGGAATAATATTTTGCCAATCCCAAACTGAATAACGATTTTGTGTGAAGTGTTATCTTCCGCATAATGCGGTGATTGTATCCACGTGTTTGATGAGTTGTTCAGGTTGCCTGTCCGCCGTAGCTTCAGCGAAGGCTGAAAGGCTGATGATATAAATCGTTTTCATGATGCTGTCTTTTTATTTTTTATGGATGTCATTTGTATGGATTATAATTTAAAAATGAATTATATAGATTTCTTTAAAAGAATGCGAAAAAAAGCTAGCCGTATATTTTGTTACACAACTAGCTTTTTTGTTTTATTTTTGTGTTTAGACTTTTTATTATGGTCGTGCGGGTTTGGTAAATTCGCCTGTACTAGTGGGGGTGTGGTCTTCTATAACCTTTGCTAGCTGTCTATTCATTTGAGCAGCAGTTTGACCATGTTTGTCCTTAAGTGTTTTGTTGACACCCCAATCAAGTAAAAGCTTTGCCATATCTGTATTGTCTTCAAAGAATGAGGCTCCTCCAGGAGAACTAGTATGGAAACTTGCCACATAATGTAAGGGTGTCGCTTTAAGCGCGTTATCTTGATTGTTTACATCAGCGCCTCTTTCAAGCAACAATCGTGCAAGTTTTTTGTTTCCTAGCATTACAGCAAGAACTAGAGGTGTTAATCTATGCTCTTCAGTTTGAACGTTTACATCAGCACCTTCATCTAGCAACCTTGTGACCTTATCGTGTAGATAGCTTCCAGATAGTTCTTTTTCCAGGATATTTATTAATTCTTGGCTTTTTGTTGCTTGTTGTGGATCAGCAGCCCAAATATTACAAGCAGTTGCCAATGCAACAAGGTAGAGTAAATTTGCTTTCTTCATATTATTTCCTTTTTTACTCTGGGTTATAGGAGTCAGACCATCTGACACCCTTCTATTATTAATTTTATAATAGCAATTATTTAGGGGGGGGGGGTGCAAGGAAAATATGAAAAAACATGCTCTATCAGGGGTAAAAAAGCTAAAAAACAGTTAGAGATAGATTTGGCAAATTGATTTAATGAGGATCTTTGGGTCAATTCTTTTTTGAAATGTGGATTGGGAATTGTTGGCCATTTCTTTCTATGATAACTTTGCGCAGCCAAGACCTCTTAATATTTTGAACAAGCTTTGGGCGCTTACATTCTTGCGTGTTCCAGATTTTACACTTTGTACAATAGTTGGAGAAAGGCCGGCAGCCCTTGCAAGCTTATGCATCGAAACTTCATCACTTTCTATTGCTGCTGCAATCATTTCTTCAATTTATTTTAAAAAAAATTTTTTAAGTATGTATCAAAAGCACCTGTTGAGATAGAATCAAGGCCGCACGCAATAAATGTTTCAGTTAATGGAAAGATATCTTTGCCAGGATATATGACCAGTAGTAGGTCAAGTTTCAGATCCCTTTGTGCACTGTGCATGGATTTAGTCGTTGAAGGGGAATCGGTATATTTGAATTCAAATCCGATTCGCTTTCCTTTTTTTATAATAAACAGATCCAACTCTGCAGATGCTTGTGTTGCCCAAAAAAAGCATTCTTGAGATGAAACTGAAAGTGTTTGTATAATTTGTTCAAGGGCAAAGCCTTCCCAGAATGCTCCTAACTTAGGATTGCGTTGTAGCATTTTATCATCTTCGATATCAAGCAGAGCATTTAAAATTCCGCTATCGCGAAAATAGATTTTGGGTGATTTGACTTGGCGTTTTTTGAGGTTTTCAAACCATGGTGAGAGAATGCGAATCATAAAAGTTCCTGCAAGGATATCCACATATTTGCGTACGGTATGATCAGAAATGCCAAGCGAGCGAGAAAGTTCACTTGAATTGAGTATTTGTCCATGGTAATGAACAAGCATGAGCCAAAAACGGCGCATTTGTTCAGGAGGAATATTAAAGCCTAAGCTTGGAATGTCTCTTTCTAAAAAGGTGGTTATGTAATTTTTACGCCAGAGAAAGCTTTTTTCTTCTGTATCGGCTAAATATGAGCGTGGAAATCCTCCTCGGATCCACAGTTTTTTGCTTTCATGTACTTCAAACAAAGTAAATGGAGGTAGCTCAATATAGCCAATGCGGCCGGCTAATGTTTCAGATGATTGCTGTATGAGGTCTTTTGAGGCGCTGCCAAGAATGAGAAATTGTTGCTTGTTTTCTGGGCGATCAACAAGAACGCGCAAAATGGGAAAAAGTTCTGGCACACGTTGAATCTCGTCGATGACGATGAATTTTGCAGTGACATTTGAGAGTGCGAGCATTGGATTTTTTAGACGAGCGAGATCAAGAGGGTCTTCAAGATCAAAAAAATGGGCGTCATCAATGTGATGCTTTGTAACATAATCTCGTGCTAACGTTGTTTTTCCCACTTGTCGGGGACCCAAAATAGCGCAAATAGGATGAATGCCGAGCAATGTTTGTATACGTTCTAGGTAATCTTTTCTAATCATAAAGTTCCTTGAAAATTCGAGGTTTAACTTCGATATTACAAGGAACTCTGCATAATTGCAATATATTTCCTTGTAAATTCGAGATTTGATCTCGAGATTACAAGGAAGTCAGTGGTTATGTTTTTAGACAGAAGCATAGTCAATCCTATAAAAGAGCTAAATTGATGGTTTGTGTTGGCTTGAGCCACTCTTTATCATCTTCATCAAAATTGACTTTTAAACCTAGGCATGAATAGAATGCGTGTTAGGCGTGTTAGGCGTGTTAGGCTGATAGTTATCTCTATTTTGCGAGTTCCGAACATATCCAAGAAGTGACGCCAGTCTTCGCTAAAGCTTCAGCTGGCACGGTCATCTTTTTAATGAATTGGTTTACAAAAATAAATTTATATTATTCACGAAAAGCGAAAGCCACCATACTTCGCTCCTACCAGAGCCTTCGTACGGCAAGCCATTTTTTTCAGATACATATGAAGTTAGTCTCTATCAAAATTGAGCTTCAAACCCAAGCATGAATAGAAGGCCTTCATTCTTGTTAGGCTGATGGTAATCTTCATTTCGCGATTTGTATAGAACATATCCAATTTTAAATTGGTTTATTTATTTATTGCCCTTTTGGTCATAGGGCCTTGTTCTGATTGTATAGCTTCTAAAACAGAAGGTTTCTGCTCTCCTGCTGACATCAATTTCGCACCATGGCTAAGCAGTAGCTCGACTAGCTTATTATCTTTACGTATTGCAGCCCAATATAATGGAGAGTGTGATATTCGTCGTGTTGTTTCAAGATTTTTTTTTTGTATAACATTAGGATTAGCATTATGCTTCAGCAACAATCGAATTATTTCGGCATTATCTTCATCTTTAAATTTGTTTACTACTAATTCGACTAAAAATGGCCGATCCTCATTTTCTTGGCCGACATTAGGATCAGCGCCATGCTCCAATAACAACTTAACGATAACTGGGTTATTCTTCAATTTGGCTGCTCGCCACAAGGGTCTTACTTTATATCTATCTGCAATGTTAGGATCAGCTTCGTTCTCTAGTAGTAATTTAGTCATCTCTTCACTTCCATTGTGTATTGCCCAGTGTAAGGCTGTTAAACCTCTTTCTCCTTTTTCATTTGGATCAATGCCTTGCTTTAACATTTGTTTAACACCATCAATGTTGTTTTCTTTCACAGCAGATATAAAGTTTTGTACGTTATTATCGGCAGTCCAGACGTTACAAACAGTTGCCAATGCAACAAGGTAGAGTAAATTTATTTTCTTCATATTATCTCCTTTTTTATTTTGAGTTTATTTATATTGATTTCATAATAGCAATTATTTTTGGAAGGGTGCAAGGAAATTATGAAAAAATATGCTATATCAGGGGTAAAACAGATAAAAGAGCTAAAATCCATCAAAATTGACTTTTAAACCTAGGCATGAATAGAATGCTTTCAGTCGTGTTAGGCTGATAGTTATCTCTATTTTGCGAGTTCCGAACATATCCAAGAAGTGACGCCAGTTTCGAATAAATGAAATTGGCTATCCAGCCGTCGCTCTTCGAGCTATGGCGGACAAGCGTCTTCTTTAACTGATTTAATATTATGTATTTTGTATATTTCCTAAAATCAATTTCTTTTCCTGATAAAATGTATGTTGGTTATACATCTAATGTTCAAGTTAGATTGGCAGAACACAATGTGGAAAATTTTTTTCATACATCAAAATATAAACCTTGGGAAATAATAACGTCGTTTGGATTTAAAGAACAATCAAAAGCACTAGCGTTTGAGAAGTATTTAAAGTCAGGTTCAGGGCGAGTATTTATAAAAAAGCATTTCCTCTGAATTTGCTTGTTCGCCATAGCCCTTCAGGGCGAAGGAGGATCGCTAATGGCATCGGAGTAATATTTTGCCAATCCCAAACTGATGCCAAATTGGAACTTTTCTGAAGTTGAAATGCGGTTATTGATAATTTGCCCATCAGAAACGAAATGGAGTTCAATCTCATCATTGAGCGCTTTTTCATATAATAAGGATATGCGCTTATCAAACACGTTTCGTGAAAGCCGATCAACTTTATCGCAGCATACTGCGACTTTTTCTTTTTGAGCCAAAATAAGATCAATGATGCATCAAATTCTGTGCGGTTATTGCAATAGGAGCTTTCATCGACTGTGTCCGTCGAAGTTTGCCGAGCCAGAAGGCCCGGATAGACTAGGTCGGAAGCTGCATATTTCAAGAATTTCAAAATCGCGCATCTGGCAATGTTATTGTTAGTGTATCAGTACATCAAAGAAAAAAAAGAAGAGCCAATTGCACGTATTTTTTGTGCATTGTTGTCGAACCAACAAACGTTATACGGGGTGGGCTAATGATCTAAATTGAGCTTAACCAATATAAAGAGTCTAGCCATCAGAAAGTTTTTGTGCTTTAACAAAAAAGTCAGACGATCAATGAAAGTCTGACTTTTAGATTGCAACTATTTTTAATCATTATTTAGTAAAGGGCTTTTTCGATTCGGTGAGTGCTTTTTTCCAGCTTTCGAATGTCTTTTTTCCTAGATATGCTGCCATGATTCCGCTTGCAGTGAGAGAGCCAGCTAAGGTCATTTTGTTTATGTTTTTAGGAAATCCCTGATGCAACGCTTTAAGCAATGGTGAGGCAGCTGCGCCGGTCATTATGCCCCAGCAAATTGTCTCAGGGGTTTCCCCTAAGGAGATGCCTTCTGATGATAAGAACACCGGGTCTTCAATGCATTCACGAATGCAAAAATCGATCAGGAAAAATGACAAAGCGCCTGTTAAAAGAGTAACTTTCCCTGTATTAAGTACTCCACCTAGAAAATTTTTCGAATTCTCTATGATATTTGCTTGGGCTGACCCGACCAGCATGCACCCTAGCACACTGCTTAATAGTATACGTTTCATAAAAAGACTCCATTTAAAAGAAAGGTATATTTTTAGCTACTTTAACTATTTTACCATAAAAAAATGAAGGCATCAAGGGCCTTTGTATTTTGCTTAACGATTGTTTTATTGGTATTATTACTATTTGTGAATCCTTCTAGAAGGGAACGTTGATTTTGCGATGTTTGGCAATTTGCCGATGTTTTGAGAGCTTAAGTTTTTGCTTTCAACTTCGCCGAACATGACGGTAGAAAAAAAATATTTTTTAAATAAATCACAAAAAAGAAAAACCATGTATTTCGTTTATTTACTCAGATCTGTAACTTTTCCGGAAAAAACCTATATAGACCACGCTAAGGATGTTCCGCTTTGTTTGCAAGAGCACAATGCAGGAGAAGATCAGTATACTGTTCAACATAAGCCGTGGAAATTAGTTACATCTGTTGCGTTTAAGGACCGAGATAAAGCTATCAAGTTTAAACAATATCTTAAGTCCGGACCCGGTCGGATTTTTACCAAAAAGCACTTTCTATAGAATTCACTGATAAAGTTTTTTATTGATAAGGATCATCCTGGTATAGATCGCTTTTATAATCTTCTTTCGCTTTCAATGCTTTTTGTTTTTCTTTTATAGGCATTTTGGCGCTTTTCTTTTCATATGCGTTTGTGACAATGATTTTACCATCATCAAAGAAAAAACATATTTATTTAAAAGTTCAAATGCGTCTCAATAAACAAGGAATTTTTTAAATTAATTGAGGTTAAGTATTGAGAAAAAGAGAGCCTAGACGTGAATAGAAAACTTTGCGCGTGGGCTAGTAGTTATCTACTAGTCTAAAAAAATGTTAGTATTGTAGCCGGTTTCTATTTTTAATTTTTTTCAAAGAGGAAGAACATGAACGAATGTTGGTCAAGTAAGGGTTTGATGCTAGCCTTATTATTGTGTGCGAATGTTGCGCAAGCTGCTGCAGACGAACTATCGAAAGATGTATTTACAAGTTCTGCTTTAAAAGTATTGTCATATAATATTTGTACTGAAGCAAGAACATTTGGCACAGAGTTAGATATAGAGCATAGGCTTTCGGCGATTTTGAAAATTATAAAAGAAAGTAATCCAAATATTATTTGCTTGCAAGAAGTGCGTAGTAAAGTTGCTGAAACGGTTGCAGCATTATTGAGTGCAAATGGCTATAGAACCCATTACTCTTCAAATAATGGTGGGGAAATGTCGTTGGGATTAATGACTGCATATAAACCGGATTTATTCCTTTGTGAAAGCCATAAAACGCAATGGTTTTCTGAAACGCCGAATGAGTGTAGCGGTAATGAATGGTACCCATGGGGGCGCATTTATACCATTGCCAAATTGCGTGCGTGTTTGAAAGGCGGTATGCCAGATACCTCAAAAGATTCGCTTTGGATAATAAATACTCATTTAGGATTGAAAGAAGAAGAAAAAGAATATAGCGCTAAACAGTTGCTTGCCGCTATGGCAGTTTTAAATCGGGCAGTACTTGTTGGTGACATGAATTTCTTTGATGATAAGCAAGGCCTGGAACAACGTAAAATGTATACGGATGCCGGTTTGCTTGATCTTCTTGCAAAAAAAGTTGGAACTTTTTCAGGTTATTCATATGATGGGTTTATTCCTAAAACAAAAGCGACATTGTCAAAGCTTGATGGTGCTTTTACAAAAGGAATAAAACAAGTGGAAGCAACTGTTTTGCTTTACGATGAACTTGAAGATGATTTAAGTAATCGTGATGAAATGCCATCAGATCATTTGCCGATTCTATTACGTTTGGCAAAACTTTAGATTTTAAATAATGAAAAAAGGCCCTATTTTAATAAGGCCTTTTTTCATTGTTATTTAAGATGCAAGTTTTATTAGTTCTTTATGTAGTCGTTTTGCATCGTTAAAACTGTATTTATCAATTAGATCTGCTGGAAAGAGTTCTGAACCATAATCGGATGCTGTTGGCAGATTGTCTACTATTTTCTTTAGCTTTTTTGCAGCCAAATCACACTCTTCTTTTGTTGGGTTTAATGATATAAGGTATGCAAGGGCATTTATACGATTATACGGAATGAATTCTTCCCAACAATCCCAGGGAAGGCCATCGGGATGAATTATTGTGTGAGTTATTTTTCTTGAAGTGTTTAAGTATGATGCTGCTATTACAATAGGGAATTCTCTCGTTTTGGGATCAGTTTCATGAATATTATCTTTATTGAAAGTCTTTCTCACAATTTCAACCTGGCCTCTTCTTAGGGCATCAAATCGTGAGAAAGTAGTCGATTCTTTTGAGTTTTCTGCTGATTGAATGTTTAAGCATACCGCTAAGGTACATAAATAAAATAATTTCATTTTGAGGTTTCCTTTCAAATTGTGTGAGTCTGTTAACAAATTTGAATAATATCATAGATTTAAAGTTTATGATATACGCTTTAGTTTACGGCAATTTTTTTCTAATGGAATCTATTGTATGATCTCGAAAATTATTTCCAAGCAAGATTGTTCGGCAACAAATCTGAAAAAGTTGCAGTGAAAACTAAAATCGTTAAATGTGCTTTTATTAAGGAATAAAGGAAGTATAAAAGATAATTTATGCTTATGTTTTTAATAACTGATGCCAAACTTACTCCATACACACCAATTTGAAAGAGCATTGTTGTCTGTGGAGACTTCATAAGAGGCTCCGGCGCCGATCAGTGTGGGCAGACCATAAAAGTGGCCGTCATAACCAAATGCAGCGTACACTGAGTTGGTGAGTGAGCGTGGCATGGTGCCGGATGCAATGTTTAAATCGCACAAACTTAATTTAACGCATGACGGATCGGATACTGGAGCGTTATTAATCACCGATTGGCAAATCTGAGCACATGATGCAGATGTTGGCTGTTGCATACAATCGCCAACAATGTCATAAATGGCATAGCCTTTAGGAAAATCATAGATTTGAACTTTTTCTTTTTGTTGCCACCAGAAATTATAGCCAATTTCAACATCACAACTGCGGTGACGATAATGCAATGCAATCCACCAATCAATACGGGATTGAATGGTGATTTGAGCCTCTTGAGTAAAAACATTTATACCCGGCATACTATTTGAGGGTTCATCACATTTTACCACTTGTAGGTAACGCGACCAATCACCATTTTTGCACAGATCAAACGAGCGTTTTTCATGTACCGGCAGTCCATAAAGATATTTAAAATCGGTTAAGATCGCCAGTTCATGGATTTCATCTGCATAAAAATTATGGTCTGCAATAAAGCCGAAACCTACAGCATTAACGGTACTCCCAACTATGGGTTCAAATATGCATTCTGCGGTGCCGGCTTTTCCGGTTGGCACGGCAAAGGTGAAATATGGACTTAAATGATCAACGCTATCTTCTTCAAGAAAGTACCAATCATAGCCGAATTTAAATTCAATGTTATCTACACCATGCTTTGTTTGTGTTTCAGGACAGAATGTATTAAATTCCCAGTTTTCTTGATTGAGTGCTTGGCAAATATTTGTGACATTACATGCGGTTCCAAAAGTGTTACTTTTTTCGCACAAACCAATGTTATGTTTTGATTTCATTGCTGCAAGGGCAATGTCTGACCATAAATGAATATTTAAAATTGGATTCCAATTGATACGAATATTTATGAACGTCCCGATGAGGGTACGTTGTGGACTAAGTGAAAAAGAACCATCAAACTGCTGGTTTGCATCGGCAATTAAATTAAGCCACAACGAGCCAATATCTCCCGTGCCATCTTCTTTGACAGAAACGGATGGTTGATTACACGGTAAAAAAAAGCGGGCAATGTCGTCTTCGTTGGTGGAGCGTTGATAAAATGGTGAAACTTGAAGCGTGATGAACGTATCATGATTTTTAAAAATGGTTCGATACCACCAGAATAAAGTAAGGTTGTGTTGCAGTAGGTTGTTGCTTGTTATATCTCGCGGAATAAAAACGCTGTGTGAATGGCATGTATCATTACGGCAATCAGCTAATACCATTATGTGCAAAAAAAATAATAAAAAGTAGAAGTGCTTCATATAATCCTTTTTTTTCTTATACTCATGCAGAGATCAAGGTAATTTTTTGCGGGCATTATATGCATGTACATTCATGAGAGCTGCAACAGGGAGAAATATGATTGTAGCGCCTAAAATTGTTGCACAAAGTAAAAGAAGAAGGCCATGCCATCTTGCATGCTTAGTTAAGTGATCACTGCAATGAAATGATTCAGTAATAGAGCTTTTATCAAGTACAATGCAATATTCTATATAGTAATAACGAGAAGCAAGATAAAGGCCTGGAATAATAAAAAGGATTAAGCCGATATTGACTAAAATGGTATATAAAATTAATGCGGCAAGCCCTTTTATAAATGTTTTCCAATCAATAAAAAATTGCCTCAGTGTGACCGGTTGTTGTTGATACAACAAATAAGAAACTTTGATGTAGCAAAGCGTGATATAGAAAAATAAAAAAGGGAGGCCGAGACCCAAAGTTGTTATGCCAACAATTAAAACAAGCAGTGCTGTGAGAAAAAAAAGTTTTATAAAAACTGTTATATGATCAAAAAATTCTTTAAATGCCCATGTAGCTGCATGAGTTACAATGGAGAGATTGTTCATAACTTTTTCCTTATTATATTTTTTATTCAAAATCTTTTTTGCTGCGCATGCGTTTGAGTACGCTTCTTATTTTTTTACTTTTGAGTCGTTTTTCTTTTGCACCTTTTGGAATTCCGGTTTTCTTTCTTTTTTTTGGTATGTATAAAGCTTTACGTATTTTTTGTGTAAGCAGATCATAGGCCAGTTTTTTGTTTTGTAGCTGACTGCGAGTTGAGCTATGTTGTATTACGAGTTCACCATCTGTGGTTAAATCTGATTGTAGTTTTTCTAATATACGTTGTTTTTGATGTTCATTGAGCGCGTTTGTTTTATGCACATTCCATCGAATAATTACTCGCGTATTTGTTTTATTAACATGTTGTCCGCCCGGACCGCCGGCGCGTGCAGTGGTTATTTCCAATTCATGTTCAGGAATTATAATATTATTTTTCATAAGTATCATTTTATTATTAAAAGTTATTTTGTTTTCAGTTTATACAGAAGTATATCTAAAAAACTATAAGAATCATGTTTTTAGTCCGGATAATATTGTTGAGCTTTGAGTGTATCGCAATGTAATATATATAGGAAAGAATCACAAAACTAAGTAAAGAAAGGGTTCCAAATGATCGATTGGGTAGTAATTTTTTTGATACTAGCTATAGTTGCCGGAGCTTTAGGATTTGGCGGCATTAGTATTGTGTCGGTAGAAATCGCAAAATTATTATTTTTCATCTTCTTGCTTTTGTTTGTTGCATCACTTGTGATGAAGGTCTTGCGTAAGTAATAAAAATATCTGTTGAACAATCGGCAAAGGATATATTAGCAATGGTTGTATCCGGCCGGAATTGATGAAAAACCGGCTTTTTGCTAGTATAGAGATATTAAGTCCTCTTGTATTCCCTTTTATAACTAATGTTTTAACCGGAAAAACTATGTGTATTGATCCGATTGTTCTGTTTTTTTTATGCGGTATTTTTATAAAATTGATATTTCCATCTCTGAAAATGCCTAGACTCGTATATGATAGTGTGAGTGTTTTTTTACTTATATCTATTGGTCTAAAAGGAGGGCTTGAGCTTTGTACTTGGGCAAGTCTTTCATTGTTGGTTCAAGTTTTGGGCATTTTACTTTTAAGCATCGGGATCTGTTTTTTGGCATATTTTTTGCTTGATCATTTTGGTTCGTATAACAAGGCTGATTGTGTTGTGATTGCAGCTCATTATGGATCGGTCAGTGTGGGAACTTTTGCCGTTGCAATTGCGATGCTAGAGCATCTTGGTATTGACTATGAATCATTTATGCCGTTATTTGTAGCACTGATGGAATTTCCTGCAATAATTATTGCATCGTTAATGTTGAAAAATATCTATCATGGAAATCAGTCGTTTATGCGTAGTTTTTTTAATGCTTTGAGTTGTAAGAGTGTCTATGTTTTATTGTTAAGCATTGCTTTCGGTTATGTTTTTGGGCCTTATGGTATTGATGTTATTGAACCTTTATTTTTTAATCCATTCAAATGGATATTGGCGGTCTTTTTGGTTGAAATGGGCATCTTAGTTGGTGATCAGTTTAGTTTGATTAAGAAGCATTATAAAGAAATTGTGTTGCATTCTATTGGATTGTCACTAATAGGCGCATCTCTTGGCTTATTGTTTGGTTTAATATTCCAGTTAAGTTTGGGTGGTGTTATTTTACTTATGGTGTTAGCTGCAAGTGCTTCTTATATTGCCGTTCCTGCATCACTCCGCCAAAGTTATCCTCAGGCGAATGTACCATTGGCTTTGAGTCATTCTCTAGGTGTAACTTTTCCATTTAATGTTTTTTTTGGTATTTATATGTATATAGCGGCAGCTTCTTGGATTTTTAATTACTTTGGCCTGGATAAGTCGGTTTATTTTTGTAGTTAAAAAAAAAGGATTTAAAGATGATTGGTAGTAATATTTTAAAGAGAAAGCTGATAACATTATTTCTTGTTTCTTGTTTTTGCATAAAAGCAAATACAGAAGCTCAGCCGCTTACGCCGCGATCATCTAAAGATTTGGTACATTTTTATGAAGGATTGTTTCAGTTAAAAGAGTCTGCTATAACATGTAGCACCACTAGTAATAAAAAAGAAGCTCAAGAGATGGAGATGAGATTGAATCGTTTGACTGCTGAGTTTACTGGAGTGTTATTGTCTTCCGGTGTTGACGCAGCAAAGGTTCTTGCATTAAAAAGTGGATTGCAGCAAACGAATAATAAATCACAATATATTGCGTCTCTTGAACAGTTGTTGAGTGGGCCTTTATCAAAATAGAGTTGAATGTGTATAAAAAAGGTGGACGGGAGATATGAACATTATATCCCGCCCACCTTTTTTATATATTTATGCTTATTTTTTCTTGCGTAACATTGGCAAGCCGGTGCGTTTGTTTTCAAACACTTCATACCCTGCAGGTAGAGTGTCTAAAGCATTTTCACCGGCTTCCCCAGCAAAATAGTAAATTCTTTGTAGGCGACCACCGGCCAATTTCACTTCTTTTGTGTGCAAGTGGTAGGTTTTGCCACTTTTTTTAGATTTTGCAGTAAAAGCCATGATTAAGCTCCTTTTTTTATTATATTTATTCAAAACACCTAAAAATAGTTAAGATACAGCTATTAACATCAATATATTAAATTCAAATAGGAAATAGCTATACTTTTTTTAAATTTATCTGTTTTGGCTATAAAATAGCTAAAAAATGTATGCTTTTTTTAATAAAACAGTTTTAACTGAGGGATTTTTTAATGTTATTGCTTTTTGTATAGACTTTACTTTATAATGTATAATATGAAATAATGGTCGAAGTGATCTGAAAGAAAAGGGTATTTTCATGAAGAAAATTATGTGGATGTTGATTTTTATAAGTTATGCTTCATTATTGCGAGCAGATGGTAGTAGATCGCCTTTACTTAGGCAAGCTGCTCAAATTAATTTAAAAAGTCTTGTTGAGTCAGAAGAATTTGAGCCGTCAGAATCGAGCTTACCTTTGGAAGATCGACATGCAGTAACGGCAAATAATAAGCTTAATTTTTTAAAAGCAATTAAGGAGGGCGATGAACGTGGTGTTCGCCGTTTTTTACTAAAAAGAAAACCTATATTTGTTGATAAATTAACCGGTTTTACTTCATTGCATGTAGCTGCGATGCATGATCGTTTAGATATATTACATTTGTTGTTTGCTCATGGGGCTCAAAAGATAGTTAATGTTGTTGATCGCAATGGAAATACTGCTTTGCATTATGCAGTTCAAAAAGGTGATCCTCAAGTTGTTATGAAATTGTTGATTAATAAAGCTGATCCAACAATAGAGAATTTGAAGGGCCAAAAGCCAAGTGATCTGATTCAAGAAGATAATGAATTCATTAAAAATTTATTAATTGAGTATGCTAAGAAATTTTAACATGAGTTTGTGTTTTTGTTTTCCTATTTTATTTTTGAATGTTTGCACATAAAAGTAAATAGAATTATACTTTAGTATCTATACATGAGCTTTTTTTATTCAGGACAATTTATGTATAAAAATAGTAATAAGACACTCGGAATGTTATATATTGTTTTTGGCGCTTTATTATTCTTGTTAGCTGCAGGTGAATGGCTTTTGAAAGCTGGTTTGGCAATCGCGGCTTTTTATATTATAAATTATGGGCTTTCGTTGCGCGGGAAGCCTCCGTTGACTTTTTATGTGATGCGTTGGTTTAGTGGAACGCGTCCTTTTTAACTTTTTATTATTTCACATAATATTGTTTTCTCTTTGGGTAATATGTTACATTGAGCCCATGGGAAGCTTATATTAAAACTTTTTTTTGGAGTATGTTTTATGAATACAAGACTTTCACTTTCAATTGCTGTCAAGCGTTCTTTTAATTTGATACTTAATAATGCGAGCGTAGTTGTTCCGGCAACATTGCTTTATTGGAGTATTCTTGCGCTTGTAGGTTTTTTTTCTTTTTCACCGCTTATTAGTTTTCAAAGCATTTCTTCATTATGGTCTGGTTTGAATGGTGCAACGCCACAATTACAACAACAGGCAATTACATTGTTTATTAATGAGAATGTTTCGTTGTTTAGGTATGGTTTTCTTGCGCTATTGCTTGTGTCATTAGTTTCTATTTGGTTATGGATCGGTCTGGTGCGTGTCTTATTCGATCTGTATGATACAGGCAGTAGTAATGTCTCACAGCTTTTTTCCGGTTCACTTTCACAAACATTTAAGATGTTAGCGGGTTGTGTTTTATTGATGCTCATGTTGATTCCTGCTTTTATGCTTTTTATTGTCCCCGGTATATATCTTATATTACGTTTTATGTTTTTCCCATGTTTTATTGTTGATCAAGATGCAGGGGTTATTGAAAGTTTCAAAAAAAGTTGGCATATAACCAAAGGGCATGAATGGGCGATGGTTCTGCTTTTGCTCGTGTTTATTTTATGTTTAAGCTTTATATCATTAAATTGGGTTGTCTATTTATTGGTTATGCCTTTTAATTTAGTGCTATGGATGAGTGTTTATCGCCAATTGAGTGAAGAAGGGCGCCTTGCAGTGCCAACATCTCAATTAGATTAGTTTTAAAAATATTAAGAAGTAAAAAGAGAGCCGATTTCAATTGGCTCTCTTTTTTATTTATGTATCGGTTTTTTGTGAACGATAATCTCGCTTAAATTTCTTTTTTATTTCATCGTGATGAAATAAAAAACTGGTAGGGCGTCCATGAGGGCATAAGAAACGATTCTCAGTTTTTTCGAGATCAACAAGCAGTTGTTGCATTTGTTCACGGCTCAAGGTATCGCCGGCTTTTACTGCAGCTTTACATGCCATGTCGGCATATAATTTTTTTTGCATTTCTTTTTCAAATTGTTCAGAAGCGAGTTCTTTATATTCATTAATCCAGCCAACGGTTTGTTTGATAATGTCATCAAGAGCAACGTTTTTTAAGTGGACCGGTGTCGCTTGAATTTTTACAGTATCTTCACCAAATGGCTCCAGTTCAATGCCATAACGAGAAAATAATGTTATATGTTTTTCTATAATGCTTATATCTTCTTTTGGCAGCGTAAGAACTTGAGGGAAAAGTAATTGTACTTTTGTTACGTTATTGTGTTGTGCAACAAATTGTTCATATAAAATACGTTCGTGAGCAGCATGTTGATCAAGTAAAAACAGTCCATTTTCCTGCTCGAGTAAAAGATATGTTTTTTTGTATTGGCCAATTAGTTCATATTGTTGCTTTGCAGATTCAGGTAATACTGAATTTTTTTCTTCGGTAATTGCTTGATGAGGATCAGAGTGATCGTTTAGTTGTTCAACGTTATTAATTTCCGGTGTTGATATGGTTGAATTTAATGTTGTATCAGTTGGTGCAAAGGCAGGTTTGTTTAAGTATTCATCAAAGTTAAATGGTGAAAAATGAGTATTTGATGAAGATGAAAATGTTGGTGTAGGTTGAGTGTGCGGTTGCGATTCAAAGGGCACATTTTGTTTTATATGTACTGTTTTATTCAATTGTGCTGAAAGTTGTTGTTCTAATGCTTGAGTGATGCATATTTGTATCTCACGTTCAACGCGGCGTGGGTGCAAAAATTGTACTTCTTCTTTGCGAGGATGAATATTGATATCAACTTCTTGTGGGTCGATGGTAATAAACAAGCATCCGGTAGGATAACGTGCAGGGGGCAATACATTTTGATAGCCTTTAATAAATGCACGCGTTAGTTTGCTGTCTTTTATCCATCGATTATTCACAAACAGATAGATGCTGTTACGGTCGTAACGCTGTAATTGATGATCGGAAATCAGACCCTTCATGCTGACTCCGAATGCTTCGTGTGTTGCCGTAATCATTTGCTGTGCCGTATGGTGGTCAAATAGCTGTTGCCATCGTTGTGCAATGGTATCAGTACCGGTGCAGTTATATATGAGTTTATCTTCAGCATATAGTTTGAAGTCGATATGCAAATGAGCTAAAGCTACAGCAAAGAATAGTTGTTGAATTTGTCGCCATTCAGTTTCACGTTTTTTTAGGAATTTTTGACGAGCGGGTAAGGTATGAAAAATATCTTTTACTGAGATATCAGTACCATTGATTGCAGAAACATTTTCTTTTTGTATGATACTATTTTGCTCGATGTGAATTTTGGTACCATGCTCAGCTGTTTTTTCTTTAGTGATTAACGTTGTTTTTCCTACAGCTGCAATACTGGCAAGTGCTTCACCACGGAAGCCAAATGTTACAATTTCTTGTAGTTGGTCAACATGTGTAATTTTACTTGTCGCATGTTGTTCAAAGCATAGTATCGCATCTTCAGGTGACATGCCATATCCATTATCAACAACACGAATAAGTTCTTTCCCGCCATCTTTAATGTGAATAGCAATTTTACTGCTTTGCGCATCAATAGCGTTTTCAAGCAGTTCCTTGAGTAGGTTTGATGGACGTTCAACTACTTCACCGGCTGCTATTTTTTGTGCCTCATGAGTAGGGAGCTTATGTATTTTGTGCATGATAAAAAACTTTTGTAAAAAATTATATATGTTGCATAAAGTTTAACAGATTCTTTAAATATATTGTATTAATAAATGTATTAAAGTTAAAATCGATGTGGATAATTATGCTTATAGGGGAGTATTATGAAGAACTATTTTATTTTTTTATTAGGTTTCATGCCCATGTTGGCATGTGCTAACGTTGAAAGTTTTTTTTCAGATGACGTAGATGGTGCAAAAAAAGGTAATTTAGGTGAACAATGGGCAGAGTTTATTGCACGTCAGCACATAAAGACAAGAAGTCACAGCCGCTTGCATGATGATCCGGAGCAACAAGAAGAATATGATGAAGATCTTTTTACACAACTTTTACGGCAAAAAGAAAAAATCGAACAGAGTCTTGCAGGAATACAAGATAGTGAGCGCTTGCGTCAGTTTGAGCTTGCTTGTTTTGCGATAGCAAAATCATTTTTGCAAGAGTACCAAAAAGGTCATTCTGATGCGAGACATCAATTGCATTCCTGTTTGCAGCTTGCCTCACGTCTGAAGTTATTGCAAGACCCACGTTGGTCAGACATGTTACCATTTATTGATATGCAAGGTCAGCAACAACCGGTGCCGGCTTATTCAGTAAACCAATTAGAAAAAGATCTTGCGGTTGATGAAACAGGAAGAGACAAGTTGGTTAAGCATTTGATTGAAGTGTTATTGGATAAAAATAGTGTTTATCGCAATGCAACTGACGAGTCTTTGGAGTTATTAAAAGATAAATTAGAACAAGTGCCAAGTGATAAAAATCACTATAGAGATGTTGAATCATTGTTGATAAAAAGGGGCAATGAAGGTATTTCAGAATCGGCGAAAGAGTTTTATATGGCGGCTGTATTGGGGGCACGGACAGCTGATGTTTTATTATCAAAAAAAGGATCAAAAAGAGACATGTTTCCTGAATTGGAAGGAGCCTATAGCTCTGTTGTGATGCTTTATTTAAAAGCGCATGATGCAGGGCATCCTTTTGCAATTAAAGATGCGCAAGATATAATGAATGGCCCATTGAGTATTATTATTGATTGGAAAAGTAAACATACAGATAGAGATACATTACGCTTGTGGGCTGAAATGTGGCATGAAATTAATGTGCGCATAATACAACAACAAATGAAGTAAATCATTTGATTTTGATTTGTAAAAGTCCTTTAATTTGATTGTTTATCTGTTCAATTGATCCGACATTAACTTGATCAAATAGAGTATTTTTTTGTAGGTTTGTTGCATACTCTAGTATCTGTTTTGTATGAGGTGCAAGAACGGTTATCTCTAACTGCTTCTTATTTAATGAAATGTTATGTATAGCAATGTCTGAGGGTGACTGGTTTAATGTTTGCAAAAGATCGGCAGGATTTTTTGGTTTATGTTTTATGCGATTTGTTTTTGCAAGTTTATTTTTTAGTATTTTTGTAGTTTCTTTGAGTGTGCGTTTTTCAGTTAAGCAACTGTTTAACTGTTTTTCTATCGGCTTGAGGCGTTGAAGTTCTTCTTGTGCGTTTTTATAAGTAAAAAAAAGGCGCATTTGTATTATGCTTAAGCAGATCAATAAGGTAATTAATAGGATGCAAGAGTGCCAAAACCAACGATGCATAGCTTGTTGTTCAGTGTGATTTTTTGTTTTAATAAAATTAATCGGTTTCATATCTGTGCTCCAAAAAAGCTACCTAAAGCATAAAATAAATTAAGATCATCATGGGTAATTGGTCGATCAGTTTTTAAAGATCGACGCAAAAATTCGAGTGAAAAAATTGAAGGAATGCTCGCATTTTTTTGATTAACTTCTTGTGCTAACCGTGCTTGATTGAAAGTGTCTTTGTATAGATGTTTATATAATGTAATTTGTACACTCAATGGTGGGCTTATATGATGCACATGTAATGGCAATTGCATGTTGAGCATCTGTAATTGCAAAATGAGCGGATGTGCTGCTGTGCAAATATAAAATAGATAATGGTCTTCGTAAGGCCCAATATAGCGATCGTAATATCTTTTATGCTTTTCTTTTTGGCCGATGAGCTCATGTGGCGTTGGATCACTTTTTGAATGTTTTATGATCTGTTCTTGAATTAAATCAGCTCCTAATATAAAGCTTATATAGGCATTATTTAGATTGTGGTTATCTGCAAATGTACGTATATAACTTCGTAATGCAGTTGAATTATACATGAGAACGCTATCACTCATGGGGATTTCATGCTGCTCATAGGTTTGTAGTTTAGCCGGATAAGAAATGGCTGGCTTTATCCAATAGATTGAGACATTATTTTGGTTGAGTACGACTTGTATATGTTCATTTTTTATTGCCGGCAATGGCCACATTGTTGATTCTCCCGGAAACAACACGATCTTTGGATGCGCTATCTTTTTCAATAGTTATAGCAGTATACTGATTTTTTTGCATCAATTTTTTAACATCTTGTCCTTGTTGCCATCCAATTTCAATATACAGTTGTCCAATGTTTTGTTGTTGTAATATTTCATTTTCATGAATATATACAGGAGCTTGTTCAATAATTTTTTGTATTAATGCAATGCCATTATCATCGGCAAATAATGCGCGCTTATCTTCCCATGCAATAACTGATGTATCAAGCTTTTCGGAGGTGCCAATATATGGCGGATTGGTTACGATGATGTCAAATGTTATGTTGGGCAGTTGCTCAAAAAGATCAGATGTAATGATGTGAAGATTTTTGATGTTATGCAATGATGCGTTTTGTTGTGCAAGCGCAATCGCCTCATCGGCAATATCTAATGCGTAAACGATTGCATCAGGAAGTTCATGTGCAAGTAGTAGTGCAATGCAACCTGAGCCTGTACACAGATCTAAAATCTGTAATTTTTGTGCATTACTTTTTTTTATCTGTTCAATCAAGTCAATTATCCATTGCTCAGTTTCAGGACGTGGAATAAGTACAGGAGGTTTAACATTAATTGTTAAATCACCAAATGGAACATTGCCCAAAATATATGCAATCGGTTTGTGCTCATTTACTATCTGATTAATCCATGTTTGCAATAGTTTTTCTTGATGTTCATCTAATTCGATTTGAGATTGGATTATTAAATCAGTTTTTGTTTTTTGTGTAAGATGCTCAAGGAGCCACCAAGCATATTGATTGCACACTATTTTATCATGCAATGTAGGCATAAGTTTTTCGGTAATGCATGTTATATGTTTTTGAATGTGCATGGTAATCAGTTCTTTATTTTATAGCTTTATACTATATAAGCATAACACAATACAATCTTACTTTGTATCGAGTAAAGCAATAAGTTTAGGACCATGTTTTGCTTTTTTCAGTGATGCTTTATTCTTTTTAATATATTTCATTATTGGCTGTGCGCATGCTGAATTATGCTCAAGTAAAAAAGTAATAACTTCAGGTGATTCGGCATTATGTTGAGCAATGTATGGCATTTGCTCTATTAGAAATTCGATCACAACATTAACGGTATCGGGATAATAGAGTACAATCTTTTTGAATGTTCGTTGCCAAAAACCATTATCCAAAAAACTTGCAAGATATTTCATTGCAGCAACTGCTTGAGATGGTTTTTCTTGATCAGTAAATGTTGCTAACCTTGAGCGTAAAAGTTCATGATCATTCAGTTCCGCTTTGCTTATTGAAAAATCTTTTTTTTCAATATGTTGATTCCATATGTTTTTTTCTTGATCACATGTAGTGATTCCCATGCCTGCAAATAAGGTGGCGGTAGTTTTTTTTATTGACGATATATATTGATGTGCTCTGTTTCTTAAGGAGTTCTGTATATTATTGAACCAGTATTTGTATTGAGCATGCCTATTGTTGAACATGTTTTTCCAAAACGGAGTTTTTATAACAGGTTTTGGCATCTGTATTTTAATGTTATTCGGGTAAAACATTCTATGCACTTGGCGCAACTGTGCATACTTTTGTGCTGCATATTGTGTACGATTTAATTGTACAAATGTTCGTTGTGATGTGCGCAAAAAAGGCATAAACATGCGTGCATTAAATGCATCTGTTTGTGCTGCGCATATAGTTAATAAAAAAAGAATTTTTTTCATAGGTTATTCTTTTTTATGCCTGTGCGCATATGGTGACTATAGCCGGTCCATATGTTGTATTTTGTAGCTGTTGTGCATGAGCGACAATGCATTGTTTTATCGGTTGTGCAATAGTCTTGTGTTTTAATAACTCTTTGAGCACTAGAGGCGCTTGCTGTGATGTTTGAGCGAGTTGGATTATATGTTCTTTTGCAAGCTCTGTTATTATGCGTGCCGTTTGCGGATGTTTTTTAATTGCAGACTTAATGCCTTGTTTTCCAAACCAACTGTTTGTGTATTTTGCAATCTCTTTAATCATATCGCGTAAAATTTTCTGCTTTTGTTCTTTATCGGCACTATTGATTTTTTGTTGTAATTGTTGTGGATTGAGCAGGTCATCTTTACCGATAGAGATCAGTTTTTTTGGTATAGTTGTTTTTTTAGTTTGTTGAGTTTTAGGTTCATCGTTAACTATAGCTTTACGATAGGCAGTATTTTTATTCTGCTTAATTCCTGAACGAAGCTCAAAACGTTGAGTGCGATTATTGTCAACTACGATGAGAGCTGCGTAGGTGTGTTTACCATGCTGCATGAGTAAATCTTTGATCATTGCTTGATCAACAAAACTTTGTGCAGGCAATAGAGCCAGTAAAAGAGAGCAGAAAAAAAGCTTTCTTTTCATTTTTTTTAATTGGATTAATTTCTTCATATTTTCACCTCTTTTTTTATATATAAAAGAGAGGAAACCTCCATTTCCCCATGCCTTTATCTTTTTTTATTTCTATTGTTAATTATATACATAAATGAGGTTTTGTCAATAGACAGTTGTGACAGGTTTGAGAGCTAGCGGCTATTCTTATTTTTTTCTCTTAAAAAAGGTATTTTTTTCTATTTTTTATTGAAAACTTTTTTGCAATCCTATGGCAAAGTTTTTTTGATTGCCAAGTGTTTTTGATGTGATTAATTCAAATGGTTCCTTGCGGCACTTAGGGCAAGAGGGCTTGTGCTCTTCTGCTTGTATAGCACAGGCAAAATGTGAGGCTGTATAGCAACAATTGTGAATTGTGACATTATCTTTATCAATCGGTTCTATGCAAATAAGACAGCCATTGTCTGCAATGTTTTGGCGTATGCGCAGTTCGTGGAGGCATATCATTTGTTGTTCAAGGCTTTTGAGAGATTCTCTTTCAAAAAGTTTATTAGTTGTCGTATAATCACCTGCGCCTAATGCAATCAATTTTGTACAAAGTGGCATTTGTTTTTTATCATAAGCGGCTTCAAGAAGTGATTTATTGTCTCTTTGATGAGAAATAAGTTTGAGTGGTGTGATACTATCTGTGTCAGAAGTATCAAGTAATATTTCATATTTTTCATGATGGATCAAAAAAGAAAGCAGTTCAATTCGATGGTAGTGCATTGCGTGATGCATGAGATTCTTTCCTTTGTATCTATAGTGCATTATCTCTGGAGTGTTGTTGAGAATGTTTTTAGCGATGGTCAGTTGTGATGTTTCGGGTGCCGCTAGTACACATTGATACAATTTTAATAAGAGCTTTTCCTGTTGTTCTTTTTTAGCATTATGTTTTTGAGTGAGTGTATCAATTATTTGTTGAGCAGTTTGTGTAGATTGATATAATTGTTCTCTCCTCATTTTTAACTGGTCATTTTTTAGGCGCAACAGTGTTATGCGAGATTGTTGTTTTTCTATTGTATCTGTTAGGTCTTGTTTGTCTTTAAGAAGTGATGCAGTAGTTTTTTGTTGTTGCTGATGTTGCCAATATAAATATCCGGCAGCTGCAGCGGGTATTATAGGTGATATCCATGGCGCGACTGTTTTCCAATTATCAAGTGCTTGTAGTTGCAAAGAAAGCATTAAGCTTAATAAATAATATTTTGTTTTTCTCATTATGAAACGCTCAAGTTATATTTGTAATAGTTCTTGAACATATTGTTGTGCATTAAACAGTTTATAAGCATCCGGTGTTTCACCAAATGAGATATAGGCAATGGGAATATGTAGTTGATCGGTGACAGAAAATAGAATGCCACCTTTACCGGTGCCATCCATTTTGGTAAGTACCACGCCGGATACATCAGTGCTTTCATTAAACAGCTGAGCTTGTTCAAATGAGTTTTGTCCCAGCATTGCATCAATGGTAAGCAATGTACATATGTTAGCATCAGGCAACTGTTTTGCGATTACGCGTTTTATTTTTTCAAGTTCGCGCATTAAATTTGTTTTTGTTTGCAAGCGGCCTGCGGTGTCAATGATTAATTGATCAAAGTTTTCGTTTTTAAAACGTTCACATCCGGTAAAAACAACTGATGCAGGATCTTGGCCGGTTTTGCCAAGTTCGATTTGGGTGTCGGTTTTTTGTGCCCATTGTAAAAGTTGTTCAGGTGCGGCAGCACGAAAGGTGTCTGCGGCAATAAATAATGTTTTTTTACCTTCTTGCTGTGCTTTGTGTGCCAGTTTGCCGGCGAATGTGGTTTTACCGCTTCCGTTTATGCCAACAAGTAAAATTACATTGCAATCAATGTTCGGCTTTTGTTGGTTTAAGATATTAAGAAGTTCAGCTTCAAGTGCTTGTTTTAATTCTGTGCCGCCTTGTATCTTTCCTGATGCGTGAGCTTTTGTTAATGTTGCGATAATAGTGCGTGTTGTTTTCACACCGGTATCTGCTTGCAGTAAGATTAACTCGAGTTCTTTGAGTGTATCTGCATCAATAGTAGTTTTGCCAAATAATGCACCCAGTTTGCTGGTAACGGTATTATAAATTTTAGAAAAACTGTTTTTGAAAAAATTGAACATGATGCTTCTTTCGTATTTTGCAGGTTATATATGTTTATGTCAGTATAGCATGAAACAAATTCAGTTGTAACGAGCTTTTTTTCTTGGTTCTTCTTCTTCTTTGTCTTCTTTATTTATTATTTGTTTACACGTTTCTATTAATTGTATGTCGGCATTTATTTTGTCCTGTATTTCTTTAATGAAATTGCTATAGACCTTGTTGCGTGCTCGTTCTTGTTGTATCTCTTGTTGATTAAATATTTCTTTGCCGGGTGATCGCTCTAGTTTAGATTTTTTGCAAAATTGGATGAAATAGGTGTATATTTGTTCAGATTTAACAAACTGGTATGCATCTTTTTTATCTGCGATTTCTTGCTGTATGTTGAGTATGTCAGATTGATAATGGTCGAATGTCGTTCGATTCTGTACAAAGAGATCAATAGTTATCTGACATTTTTCTTGTTTGATTGCAATGCAATAATCTAATAATTTGAGCATTGCAGCTTGTTCATCAGTTTGTTTTTCTAAAAGATAGAATCCAATCCTATTGGGATCAGTGCGTGCGCAGCATTTAGCTAGAAATGGTAGCATTAAGCATAAAACTATTATTTTTTTTAAAATGGCATTCTCCTCGAATTTTTATACATATAAATCTGTTTTTTTATGATGACATAATTTTATTTTTTATCAACTTCGAGCGAGCTTTTTAAGAGCTCATATTCTTGGTTGCAAAAAGGGCATTCGTTTTTTTCTTTTTCGGGCTCTTCTATTTTCGGTTTACAGTCGGCGCAAATCATTTTACTGCAGCAACTGAAATAAAAACAAACATCTATTACTGTTTTTTCTTTATCAGCAGGTGTTTCATAGCATATGTTGCATTCAGGTTCTGTGTTTCGGGTGTTTAACTGGCTGAGTAATAAGGTGACCGCCTTTTCTCTTTTTTTTTCATCTTTTATATCTGTGCATCTATGTAATGCTGAAATATGGTGTGCAGAATATTCAATTGATTCAGTCTTTTTGCCTTCTTTATGGGTGGTGCTTTGTGATAATAAAAAATTAACCATTTCTTCTTTATCCGCTTTTAATGCTAGTGAGAGAGGCGTTTCTTTTTTATTATCTTCTGTATTGATATTAGCGCTGTATTTTAATAATAGTATTGCTAATTCGGTATTGCCGGTTTGTGCAGCATAGTGCATTGCGGTCATGCCTCGTACATCTTTTACGTTAGGATTTGCTCCTGAACGCAATAAAATAGTAATAGTTGGAATATGTAATCTGTTTATTGCATAGATTAATGGTGTTTTACCATATTTATCAACAGTGTCAATAATCTCTTTTGTTGCAGGTGCTGTGAGCAAGAGGCCAATGATTTTTGGTGTGCTTAACTGTGCGGCATGATGCAATGGTGTCATACCCAGATCATCGGCAATATTAGGTAAGGCTTTTTTTTTGAGTAACAAAGAAATAGTGCATGCATTACCAGCTTTTGCAGCGCATATTAAAGGTGTTTGTCCGTGCAAGTTTTTTGCATTAATACGTGCGTGATGATCCAGTAGAAATGAAACAACTTTGTTTTTTCCTGCTCGTGCTGCAATATGTAGAGCAATATCACCTTTTTCATCAATATCGTTAATATTAAAAGTAGGGATTGATGTTAGCATGTGCAGAGCGTTTTGTATATTAAGTTCATCTTGTAAGATTGATCTATTTATAAAGTTGTTTAGTGGATTGCAAACATATTCTTTGCCATCTTTTTTTATTAAGCATCCCTGATGGCGCAATTGGTGTAAAAGTTGATCTTGTATGCCAATTTTTTCTTGAAGGACATCGAGTTCATGCTGTATGCGTTCGAGTTCTTGTTGCTTATGTTTATGAACAGCCGTTCCGGTAAAAATACTCATTGCTGCGGCAGTAAAAGCTGTTGGCAAAAAACCGTCCATCGCGTTTAGTGGTAATGATATTGTGCATAGGCATAATAAAAAATGTCGCATCTTTACCCCTTATAATTTTAATACGCCATATTTTAGACATATGTAGGTAATGATACAAAATCAACAGTTTTGTACAATTGGTTGCACTCGTTGTAAAAAAAGTTTCAGGCGACGATAGTCATTGCCGCTCAGTATTGAGAATGTTTCAATGAGTTGATGTAGTTTTGTTTTATTTAAAATGCCGAGTTCTTTTTGTTGTTTAAATAGTGCCAATAATAGTTCATCAAGATTACAAATTTGGTCTGCTGCATTGAATAATGTGTGCAAGTAGGTGTCTTGATAAAAAAAGGTTTTTAATGAATCGGTATCCATAGGGCTCACAAACGCATGGATTTTTGGCGGTTCGGGGCTAATGGTATACTGTATGCTCCCTTTTTCTTGATAGCCTAATATTAAACATGAAAAAGTGGTTTTTAAAAAAGAGAAAATTTGAGGTTGTTCTTTTAGGAGTTCTTGCTCAGTTTTTTGATATACAAATGGTGCACGGTTAGGATCCATAGATCCGGTTTGTACTTGATGGACTACAGCAAAAATCTGTTTTGTGCCGGAATCAACTTTTACTAAAGATCCAAAATGAGCAAATCTGTCCCATTGCCAACTTTGAGCGGTGAAGTTATGTAAAGAGCTTTCAATAATTTCTGCAAATGGTGCTGGGTTCATATTGACCTTTTTTTAATGTCTTAAAAAAGTTCTTGTTGTTTATCAGGATCATTGATTTTATTAATTAATACAAGATTTTTTAAGTACGTTTTGCGATGAACAATTACAGAGCCATGTTCTGCCAGTGCCCATTTATGTTTTTTTGTTCCATAACCTTTATTGGTGTACCAAATATAGTGAGGAAAATATCGGTTCATCTGTTCCATCATGGCGTCACGTTTCACTTTTGCAATGATTGATGCAGCTGCAATTGAACTTGATTTCTTTTCTCCGAATGGAAAATGATGTATAGGGATGTCGTTATAACAACTATTTTGTAGATTTAATGGCATTGCATCGACAACAATTGATTGTGGTTTAGGTGCAATTGCAAGTAAATTCATAACAGCACGGCGCATAGCAATAAGTGTTGCATGCCAAATGTTATGTCTATCAATAATGCGGTGGTGCACAATTCCGTAACTATAGTAACAATTTTTGGTAATCCATTTATGTGCCTGCAGTCGTTCTTCTTGTGTCATTTCTTTGGAATCTTTGAGCAATCGATATGATGTGTTAGGAGGTAATATAACTGCAGCGGTTACTAATGGGCCTGCCAAGCAGCCCCGACCAACTTCATCAATGCCGCAAACTACTTGGTTTTGTTCCCAAGCAAAATATTCATGGCTATTTTTTTTCACGAAAGGGCGTTTTTTTTTGTTGAGTCTCTTGTTTTTATGAATCATGTGCTCTTTGATAAGCTTACGTCTTGGCGAGGTTTTGCCACACGTAACAGGATGAATATATTCTGTGCGATTTAATGATATCAATGATCGGTTTTTCTGTCAAAAAAATGTCTACTCTTTTTTCTAAGTGTAATGGTGCATTATACTTAGAACCGGACGAAAAATTATAAAAAAAAGGGGAAAAGATGAATATATGTTCTATATTGTTTTTATCTGTTTTGTGTAATACGGTGTGTGCACAAGATGGCTTTGATTTGAAAATAATATCAAGAGATCAAAAGAGAGAGGTGCCATGGAGTCTGGATGGATTTGCACAAAATTTACGCAGTGATGCTAAGCATGCGCTGCAGCAGATTATGGATTCGTTTACTCTTTTGTGGCCGGAAGCAGCATGGAATGATAATCAAAAGCCTTCAGTTGCAACTATCGAACAAGCATTCGCCGATTTAACTGCATATATACAGCAGGAAGGAAACCCTGACAGAATAGATCAGATAAAAAAATCGATAGATTATATCATTTTGTCTTATGTTCCGGTGGTGCAGAAAAAAATAGCAGATGGAGCGCCAAGCATAAAAAATCCTTATTTAGATGAAAAAAAGCAGCTTTTAGATCTTTTTGAGCAAGCTTTAAAGCAAAAACGAAAATCATTTGATTCATTTTTAAATGTATAAAAATTGGCAATAAAGCATTTATTGTATGAATGGCATTTAGTGCTAAAATATAGCCCTTTTCAGGTTTATGAGCCATGACATAGCTCTTTTTTGACATTTTTTTCTTGTCAAAAAGCGACTTTTTAGGTTGACAATGGGAAAATATTGAGTACAATTAGAAATAAGGCAGTAAATTTAACCATATAAATATAAGATAAGCTAAGGAGTTTGCTATGTCATCTACAGCTCTTAGAGTAAAAGAGTTGCTCAGAGAAAAAGGCTGGACAACTAAAATTTTGGCTGAAAAGACAGGAATGTCTGAAAGTTATTTAACTCATATAAAGAATGGCACAAGACGCTGGAATGAAGATTCTTTGCGAAAATTGGCCAATGCTTTTGAAGTAACACCGATTGATCTATTTGCACAGCGTCGTCAACGTACTGATAATATTGATAGCAATGTTAGTATGCCGGAAGAATCAAATGTTGAATTGCGTGTGCATGTTGTACCTGTTGTGGGAGAAATTCCATCAAATCCATCTCCATATAACAATCAACTTATGCAGGTAACTACAGGTTACAAAGATGTTTTTGTACCCGTGCTTAATACAAATGATAACGCAATGTTTTCATTGTGTGTAGAAAACAATTTAATGGCACCAACCTTTGTTAAAGGTGATTATTTGATCGTATCTCCAGAGATCTGGACACGTTCAGGTGATATCGCAGCTGTTGAATATGGTAATGATACACAGGTAAAAGCAATTATGCAGGTTACCTATACTGAAGACTTTATTGTATTGGAATCAGTGAATCACAAAAGTCCTCCAATTGCATTGATTAGAGGTAAAGATCATTTTAGAATTATTGGTCGTGTGATCCAACGCCATCAAAAGCTTGCATAATATTTGCTAAAAAAAGTACAGAATACCAGAAAGACTAGCATTAATCGGTCTTTCTGGTATTCTTATTTTTACATATTTGTTTGATTTGTGTACAAATCAGCAAAATATACTAAATAAGGCTTATTTCGAGTCTTATAGTGATTATTAATATATAAACACTTCCAGTTAGTATAGGAGTATACTACATGTTACGTTACGAGATTTTAATGCTTTCTGTGCCTGAAATAACAGGTGACGAAGTAAAACAGCTTGAAGATCGTTTGGAAAAAACGATTGAAAAATTCAAAGGAGCTGTCATTTCCTTTGAGCGCTGGGGCAAATTCCGCTTGGCATATCCTATTGAAAAAAATGATTATGGCGTGTATTTTTTGATTCGATTCGAAATTGAATCAAAGCCGTCAGAGTTGTTAGAAGAGCTGAAAGCTATTTTTGCAGTTAAATTGAATGATGTTGTTATGCGTCATATAATTTCAAAGCTTGATGTTAATGCTTCACTTGCATATCAACGCCCTCAATCATTAGAAGATACACCGGCGCATGATGTCGATAGCTTTTTGCGTGAGAACAAGATGGAAGGACTTCTTTCACTTGACAACAAAAAGAGATCGGATGAAAAGCCAGTAAAAGAGGTTAAGGTAGAAGAAACAACTGAAATTTCAGCTGAAGCTTAATTCTAAAGGAATATCATGACAAAAAAAATTAAATTAAAAATGAGCGCGAGACTTTCAAAAAAGAAGTTTCGCAAACAATCATTTGGGGCAAAAAAACATTGTCGTTTTTGCAATAGTCCTGAAATGCAGCAACAAATTGACTACAAAAATGCTTCATTTTTGAAAGGCTTTTTGACCGAGCGTGGTAAAATTTTACCTTCACGTATTTCAGGTAATAGCTGCAAATGGCAACGTCGCTTGTCAAGAGAGATCAAGAAATCTCGTACAATGGGCCTACTGCCTTATACATCGCCAAGATACTAAGACTAATACTGTCGTATTTCCGCCTGTTTTACTGTGTCCGGCGTAGCTTCCTTATTTCGTTAAAAACTTCGAAGGGCAGGTTTAGCGAAGCCTGGAAGTGCGAGACCCGGTAGGGCGCGTATCGAAGGGCTCTAGTTTTGAAATTAGACTTCAAAAAGAGCCGGTTTTTAGCCGGCTCTTTTTGCATTTTTAATTATTTTTTTTGTTTGTTATGAGTTGTATGATTTCATTTCGTTGCTCACGCTCTTTTTCTAGCCTTTCAATTTCTGTTTTTATGCTGTTATCTTTTTTACGCCAAAACCTGTTTAGTTTGTTCTTTTTGTGCTTTAAATGATCGATTGTATTTTGTGAAGTTGCATTATTTTTTTCTAATATTTCCCTTGCTAGCTTAAGATTCTCGCCATCGTATCCAGCTTTAATAAAATATCTCAGGGCTTCAAGGTCATCTTTTAATGCTGCGATTTCAAGGAATGAATACTCTTTATAGCGTGTATCCATTTGTAATTTTTTATAGCGTTTTACAAATGGATGGTCATTATTATTTGCAGCAGCACAAATAAGCATTGAGCTTGCCAAGTAAACTGAAAGTGTCAGTGTGTTTGTTATTCTCATAATGCCTCCTTTTTTATGCGACGATTTAAATCTCGAATTTCATTTTTTAGCCTTTTTTCAAGATTACGTGCTTTGTAGAGTTTGCTTGATGCAAGACCTTTGCTGACCGCTTTGAGAAGCTTTTTATGTAATTCTTTAATATTTATTGCAAGAATATCTGCTTTGTTTACGAGGAGCTCACGAGCTTTAGTTAGTTGTTCTTGTGTTGCTTTATAGGCAAAATGGCGAATGCCCTCAAAGTCCTCAATATCCGCAGCTATTTCAATGTATGACATCCCTTGGTAGCCGGGATTTTTCATCAATTGATCATAGCGTTGCTTTAAAGTTTGAGCATGTATAGGTAATACAAACAGTAAGAAAAGATATCTATATTTCATCAAAACCTCCTTTTTTGTTATTATGGCTCATTTTCTGCATGTAGATCAATGGTTAGTTGTTTTATATCAGGGTCATTTATGGACAGAACCGTTATTTGTGTTACAATTAGGATAAACCCTTTTTTAACCCCCCTTAACATATGATGTGCTATGGAAAAAGAACGTTCAAATTTACGTAATATTGCTATTGTTGCCCATGTTGACCATGGAAAAACGACACTTGTTGATAAATTATTAAGACAGTCAGGTACGCTGAAAGATCAGGAAGTTGATCGCGTAATGGATTCTAACGATCTTGAAAAAGAGCGTGGAATAACCATTTTGGCTAAAAACACCGGTTTAAAGTATGGCGAATATGCAATCAATATTGTCGATACCCCGGGTCACGCCGATTTTGGTGGTGAAGTTGAGCGTACATTGCAAATGGTTGAAGGGTTTTTATTATTAGTTGATGCGGCAGAAGGGGTTTTGCCCGGTACACGCTTTGTACTGCAAAAAGCATTAAAATTAGGTTTGAAGCCTATTGTCATGATAAATAAGATTGATCGTAAAGATGCTGACACTGCAAATACTGAAGCAGCAATCGCGGATCTTTTTTTAGATTTAGCTGAGTCTGAAGATCAACTTGAATATCCTGTTTTATATGGTTCATCAAAATTAGGTTTTGTTACCGATGATCCAAATAAAAAAACTGACTCTATGAAACTTCTTTTTGATACAATTATTAATACTATTCCGGCACCAAAAGAAACTTCAGAGCATTTACAATTTTTAACAACTAATCTAGCTTATTCAGATTTTTTAGGCACCATCGCTATTGGTCGTGTGTTTAATGGCAAAATGTCTGTGGGTGATTCAATTGTATTATGCAAAGATGACTTTGTTAGCAAGCAAATGAAAATCACCAAAATTATGAAATTCGTTGGGCTAGATCGTGTTGAGGCTGATTCTGCTTCATTTGGTGATATTGTTTGTGTTACCGGTTTTACTGAGCCTGTAACTATTGGAACTACTATCTGTGAACCAGAGTATCCAATGCCGTATGCATATGTTGCAATTGATGAGCCAACATTAACGATGTTTATTTCGGTTAATGATTCGCCATTTGCAGGCAAAGAGGGTTCATTGCTTACTTCGCGTCAAATCAAAGATCGCTTGGAAAAAGAGTTGTTGACTAATGTTGCATTAAAAGTTGAACCTACTGAATCAGCAGAAACGTTTAAAATTTCAGGACGTGGTCAATTACATTTGGGTATTTTAATTGAAAACATGCGTCGTGAAGGTTTTGAAATGCAAGTTTCTGCGCCGGAAGTTATTTATAAAACAATTGATGGTGTAAGACATGAGCCTATGGAGCTGTTGGTAATCGATGTACCTGAAGAATATCAAGGTGTATTGATGGAAAAACTTGGTCAACGTAAAGCAGAATTAACACATATGCATCCATATGATGATGGTCGTATTCGTTTAGAGTATGAAGTGCCATCACGTGGTTTAATCGGTTTCCGTGGGCAGTTTTTGACTGATACTCGTGGAACTGGAATTGCAAACTATAGTTTTGCAGGGTACAAACCGTATAAAGGTGAAATTCCATCACGTACCAAAGGTGCACTGATATCTATGGAAAATGGTACAGTAACCGGGTATGCTCTTGATAATTTGCAGCAACGGGGTATTTTGTTTGTGAAGCCATCAGATAAAGTATACCAAGGTATGATTATTGGTGAGCATAGCCGTGATAATGATCTCGATGTTAATCCGGCTAAAGCAAAAAAATTAACCAATATGCGTGCATCAGGAACTGATGATTCTGTGAAGTTAGCGCCGCCAAAAATTATGGAACTTGAATATTGTATGGAGTGGATTCGTCCTGATGAACTTATCGAAGTAACTCCTGAAAGTATTCGTTTGCGTAAAAAGATGCTCAAAGCAAATATGCGTAAAAAGCAAAATTAGTATATATCGTTCAAGTAATGAGTTTAAAATCCCTGCTTTCAAGCAGGGATTTTCTTTGAAGTAGATCTGTTTAACTGGAGAGAAATATGAATAAATTAACTGTTTGGGCTATTGGATTGTTGTGTTTTTCTTTGACGATACATTCTTCAGAGATAGCGAAACCGTCCAGAAAAAAAACTGGATCATTTCCTCTTCGTCAAAGTAAAACAGCTCAAGAGCTTCCGCATGTATTGGCTTGCAGTTTAGGGACTGTTGGTGGTTGCCGGACATGTAAGTTGCACTTGGAATTACAAGAAGTTCGTGAGCAAACCAGAACAGTAAGGATGAAAAGAAGGGCCCATGATCGTTAAGATTGCTTTGCTTTAATGTTTTTGATTTTTTATCCAATCATCAAGTTTTTGCAACATTTTATTTTTTTGGTCATCAGGTACAAATGATGACATGAATGAATTGCGTGCAGATTGTACGAGTTGTTTATTTGTTAAGCCTAATCGTTGTGCTTCTTGATAATTTTCATTAATGTATCCACCAAAAAAAGCAGGATCATCTGAATTGATTGATATATTCAATCCTGCATTCATAAGTTTTTTTAATGGATAATCTTGTTGATTGGTAAAAATGTTTAAATGTATGTTTGATAGTGGGCAGACGGTAAGGGGAATTTGTTCTTTGGTCAAATAAGTCACCAAATTCGGATCTTCAATGCACCTAATGCCATGATCAATGCGATCGACATGAAGTTCATTTATTGCTTGCCAAATATAATCCGGTCCTGCATCTTCTCCGGCATGAGCACACAACTTATAACCATATTTTTTTGCCTGTGCAAAAAGTTTAGTAAACTTGCTGGGTGGATTTGCATGTTCGTTTGCGGCTAATCCAATTGCTATAATTTTATCTTTAAATGGTAAAGATTCTTGTAATATTTTAAGCGCTGATTCTTGGCTTAAATGGCGTAAAAAACATAAAATGGGCAGCGCGGTTATATTATAACTGTTGTGTGCCTGGTTGATTGCTTTATTTATCCCATTAATAATGGTGCTAAATGGTATTCCGCGTGGCATATGGGTTTGTGCTTCAAAGAAAATTTCAGCATGAAGAACTCCTTGTTGTGATGCTTTTTTTAAATATGCTAATGTGACATCATAAAAATCCTGTTCAGTCTGCATAAGTTGAGATGCCTGAAAATAAATCTCTAGAAATTGATCAAGATTGTTAAAATCTTTAAATGCCTGTCTCACTTCCTGTACCGTAGCGTAGTCAGTGGCAATGTTGTTGCGATGGGCAAGTTGAAGGAATAGATAAGGTTCAAGTGTGCCAAGCAGGTGCACATGCAGTTCTGCCTTGGGTAAAGTTTGTATTAAACTGTTCATAAGAAACTTTTACATTAGAAACTTTTACATTTAAAAAAATCTGTTACCATAATTGATATTAGGCACTATTAGATTATAAAGTAAAGAACATGTTTAAAATTATAGTTGCATACGATGGTACCGATTTTAATGGTTGGCAAATTCAACCCAATGAACCATCAATTACTCAAGCGTTGCAGGATTCATTTGCCAAACGTTTTGATCACAAAATTAAAATTGTAGGTGCATCGCGAACTGATGCCGGTGTACATGCAATTGGTCAAGTTGCCGCATTTCGCACAGATCTTGTTATGGATTGTCAAAAAATGATTTCAGCATGGAATGATATATTGCCTCCGACTATTGTTGTGCGCGGTATCGCCCAAGTTGCTGATGATTTTCATCCTATATATGGTGTTGCACAAAAAACCTATTGGTATCATTTTTTTCTCGATCGTCCATTACCGTTTGTTGAACGGTATGGGTGGTTTTTTCGTTATCCATTAGATATGAAAAAATTAGAACAATCATTGCAACTATTTGTAGGAACGCATGATTTTCGTTCATTTTGCACCGGAACTGATATGGGAGAAAATACAGTGCGTACTATAGAGAGTATCGAACTTGTGTATAAAAAAGAGTTTGGTGCATGGCGCATTGTTGTTAAAGGTCCTGGATTTATGCGTCATATGATTCGTAGGGTTGTAGGGGCTTGTATGCAAGTTGCTTCAAAAGATGAAGTTGAAATGGACTATTTAAAAAATGCATTAGTACAAAAAGATCCAAAGCAAACGCTAGTAAATGCGCCTGCAAAAGGGTTATGCTTGTATGAAATTATATATAAAAAACTAAAAGAGGATTCTCTGCATGAATAATAATAGTCAGTATAATTTAATTAAAAAAAGCTTGCTGATTGCTACTATGGTGACCATTGGAAGCGGTATTAGCTATTGGTATATAAAAAAACCAAAGCTGGAAGTTGAAAAGACGTATGTCATTTATCCACTTGCAAATGATCAACGTGATATTGACGACATCTTACAGTTATTTAAAGATGAAATTTATGCACTTACTACTGCTGATTATGATGATGTACATGCAAAGTTGATGCGTCGATCATATAATATCAATGATCCGTCAAAAGATGGAACGCTTTTGTTTTATGTAATGCGTGATAAAAAAACAGATGCATTTATCGGGTTTTTGGCAATCCATCGTATGACTTTTTATAAAGGTAAAATTTTATTCTTAGCTGTTAAGCCGGAGTTTAGGGGCAAGCGTTATGCAGGTGAATTGGTGAAATTTGCTTTCGATACATTCAGAGAAATGGGTATGATAAAAGCAATGCTTACAACGCGTGTGGATAATGTTGCCGGTCAAAAAGCATATGAGCGTGAAGGGTTCAAAAAATACCAAGTCTATGATGGATTTGTGTATTACGAGGTTTATCTTTAACTGAATTATATTTTTAAATATAACATAAGGTCAATTTATCTTTGAGGATAAGTTGGCCTTATGTTTTTGGTTGACCATTTTCTGTATTGTTTATTCAATGGTTGCTGACATGAGTGTTGAGCCTTGTATCCAAGATGATAACACTGCTTATGCAGCATATCTGATTGGTTTGATTGGTGCGCGGATTCTTGGGTCTTAAACAGTGCCACCATTACCTTAATGTTATAACTTAATTTTGGAATAAAAAAATGGCGCTTCTTTTAAAAAGGAGCGCCATTTTTCTATATTCGTAATTTTGAAACGAAAGAGATGATTAATCGTTGTCGTCGCAATCATCATCGCAATCATCTTCACAATCTTCTTCGGCTTCGAACTCAACTCCAGCATCTGCAGCAGCTTCAAGTTGTGCAATTGCAAAAGTGATAAGCTGGTTAGCGATTTCTGAAACAGTAGTTTCATGCTCTTTTGCAGCTTCTGCTAATACTTCAGCCAATTCTGCATCAAGTTCTACAGTTACTTTTGGTTTATCTGCCATGTGACATCCTTTTCAGTATAATGATTTGACTATATGTTTGAGTATATCAGGTTTTTTTGCTTTTGCGTAGGCAAAAAATAACTGTTTTTATCCTTTAGTGTTGCATTTCAGGGGGGATTGGCAGGTGCATGAGTTTTAAAATATAGGGTGCAATATCGGTAATACTCTTTAAATTTAAAGTTGCTTGGCTGTTTTTATCTGTTTTGCTTGTCACGATAAATGGAACTTTATTAGTTGTGTGAGATGTTTTTGGTTGATTGGTGATAACATCCAGCATTTCTTCTGCATTTCCGTGATCGGCGGTGATGATCAGTGTGCCATTCATTGTGTTGACCACTTGTTGATAAAGTTGGTGTAATTGTTTATCCAGACATTCAATTGCCTTTACGGTTGCCTGGAAATCTCCTGAGTGTCCAACCATATCTGCATTTGCATAGTTAATGAGATAAAAATCTTTTGGGTTATGTTTGAGTGAATCTAATACTGTTTGCGTAATATGCGGTGCAGACATTTCCGGGCATGATGCATATGTTTCAGTTTTAATCGATGGAATGAGTTTCCAGGTTTCAGTTGCATAAGGTGTTTCGCGTCCAGAATTAAAGAAATAGGTAACGTGAGCGTATTTTTCTGTTTCGGCTATGGCGAGTATGGTTTTATTATATTTATGCAGGATGTCGCCAAATGTGTTTGCAATAGATGGCTTTTCAAATAAAGGTAGAGTGTGTAACTGTTCATTATATAAAAATGGCGTAATAAAAAATGAAAATGCCAGTTTATCTTTGTGTTCCAAAAGCATTTTAGTCAATTGTCGTGCTCGATCAGCACGAAAATTGAAACAGATAATACCATCTCCGGGTTCAATAGTGCCTTGAGCGTTGAGCAATGTAGGCGGAATATATTCGTCAGTTATTTCTTTGTTATACCAATGATTAAGTGTATCTTCCCAATTATTAAAATGAGGCACAGTTGCTTGAGTTAATGTATCAAAACTCTTTTTGGTGCGATTGCTGTTGTTATCACGGTCCATTGCATAAAAACGTCCATGCAATGATGCAATAGATACGGTTGGATATTTTTGTATGAACTTTTCGAGTTGTTGGAGATACTTGGTAGCCGATTGCGGTGGTGTATCTCGTCCGTCCAAAATAAGGTGCAAGTATATATGGGGAACTTTTTGTTCGATTGCGCATTCTATCAGTGCATATAATAGTTCTTGATGGCTATGGACGCCTGCATCAGAAAGTAAGCCTATAATGTGTAAGCGGTCACTATTTTTTGATAATTCATGTAGGTTAACAGCGAGCTTTTTATTTGAGCAAAGTTTGCGTTTTGATAAAGCTTGATGAATGATTGATACCGGTTGGGGTATAATGCGACCGGCACCGATAGTTTGATGACCAGCCTCAGAGTTACCAATAAAATTTTTAAGAAGACCGATATCTTCACCGGATGCTTTAAGGTAAGTGTGTGGGTATTGCGCGATCAAATTATTAAGAAAATCTGTTTTTGCTTGTGCAATAGCATTGAACTCTTTATGAGCTCTGTGTCCAAATCCATCTAAAATAACCAAAACAACCGGCTTTTTACTGTTTTTCATGGGCTTAAAGTCCTTTTTATTATTGTGGATTGTTTTTTTACTTTAAGTCAACATCTCTTGGTACGGGACTTAAAAATTCATGAAATTCTTGTATTTTTGCTCTATTTTTGATATATTTATAATTGTAAATATTAGTTTTCCAGAAAGACTTAATCTGTTCTTGGGGTATTATGAAAAAGCTATTTTTAGTTTTATTGTTTTTGTCATGTGGTGTGTTTGCTAATGATATAGATGATGCAAGTATGGCTCAAGATTTGCAATATGCATGGAATCAGATTAATACAACTGAGCCAGCTTCTGAACGATTGCGGCTTTTTCGCAATTTTATACATTATGCAAAGCGTCAGTTGCCCAATGTTTCTCCATCTGAGCGTAGAGATATACGAAGTTTAATTATGAGAGCTCGTGCTCAAGTAAGTTCCCAAGGGAATAATAATTTAATCCGGTCATTATTTCAGCCGGATCGTATGGAGACGGTTGATCCAAGAAAGCTTGGTGGATAAACGATGGTGTATGTTAGAAAGTAAATGTTTGTTTTTATTATGAGGTTTATTATTATGAAGAAATTATTTTTGTTAGTTCTTTTATTTCCAATGTTTATGTCAGCAGCTGAGCAACAATTATCGGCACGTGATATACATCGGCAGCTTCGTCAATTTAGAGATGTTATTAATAATCCAGGCACCACAGAGGAAGGTATTCGTAGGGAAATTACTGCGATAGATAATTATGAAGATTCTAACCTAGTGAGAAGATTCATACAGATGCATCCTGGTATGAGAGGAAGATTTAATGCTTTGAGAGAGTTCGCACAAGGTCGTTTGCCACAAGGTCATTTGCCAGTTGAACCTCAATTAGAGCCAGGAGTTGGTCGAGAGCTATTTCCTTTAGATCCAACTACAACCCACTTTTCCGTTTCAGGAGAACCAGATTTAATGGATTAATTTGTTCATATTTTAAAAACCTTAGAAGGTCGTTTATGAAAAAAGTTTTATTAAGTTTAATTTTTGTGCCTGTTATTGCATTTGGAATGAATGTTGTTGAAGGTTTAAGGCAAAGATTTGAAGAAATTGGCCAATTACCAATTCAACAACGAGTTCCGCAATATCACATGTTTGCTAATGATGCGCAACAGGAGTTACAAAATGTGAATGATGTAGGTCATCAACAAGAATTGCGTATCTTAATTGAAGATGCTCGAAGGAGAGCAAATGTGCGTAGACGTTTGGTGTTTCCAGTTGCTCCTGTTGAAGATGATCTTGCGGGCGAATTTGGGCAAATGAATATTGACGGTTAAGAATTACATTAATTGTATTTTAAAATTGAAAAGCCTTCTCAATCGAGGAGGCTTTTTTTATGCTTAATTTTGCAACTATTACTTGATAAAAAACATGATATCCATATTCTATGAGTAGTTTTAAACTTCAAGTTTGAGGAATAATATGAAATATCTTAGTTTTTTATCCCTGTTGTTACTTTGTGTCTATGCTCATGCAACTGATGATAATGCAGGAAAAAGTAATCAAAACAGCCCAATAAATTGGAAACATGTTGATACATATGTGGATCGAGTGACTCATTGGCCATCATATCAACAGATGTTTAATACGTGTAAAGATGACGGTTTGTCACCAAAAACATGGCAGCAGTTATGGCCAAAACACCAAACTCAAATATACACACTATCAGGGTTGGCAGCTTTGAGTATTTTAAGCCCTAGAAGAGCACCTGCACGATTGGGTTGTTTTTGCACAGCAGTACTCACATTTAAAATGGGCAGGGATGCACCTAGAGTTTAGATTTATCTTAATTTTTTATCAAAATGAAAATAAAATCGATTTATTTTCATTGGTTTAATAAAAATAAATCCTATTGGTATCATAATTGCTTGTTATGCCTCTGGTAAAGGCTTTTTTGCTCCTGCCTCCTTGTAAAAAATATTTTTTTTAGTATGATTACTTTATACATGTAGAGAAATATTTTTTAATCTTTTTTTTTGGAGGAAGCTTATGTTTAAGCGTTCTTTATTTAGTTTATTATTGCTTTCTGCAATAGTATGTCCGGTTGTTTATGCTAATGATGCTGTTGATACTGGAAAAGGCTTGTTTGAAACAGGTTGCGATAAAGCTTCAGTTTTTTTTACAGATAGCAAAAACTGGCTTGGTGACAAGTGGAATTCAATTAGAAATACTCGCGTAGCAAGTCCTGCTGTGGATAAAGGCTATTTTACAACAGGTTGTGATAAAGTTACAGCTCTTTTTGCAGATAGCAAAAACTGGTGTGGCGACAAATGTTCAAATGCTAAAAAAACATGTGTTAGTCAATTGAATGCATTTAGAAATGCTCAAGCAACAAGCTTTGCTTTAGATATGGTTAATCCTAAAGCTTATGCAGCTGCATGTAAAGGTGTATGGGATGCAGGCTTCAAAAAAGCAGCTCCAACATTGTGGGCTGACCACAGACCGGTAGTTATTGGTACAGGTATTCTTGTAACAGCTACAGCTGCTGCAGTTGCCTACTACAAAGGTCTTTTTTCAAAAGCGAAAAATTGGGTTGACAACAAAATAAATTAATTTGTTTTGTCATCAACTTTTAAGAAGTTAGAAAAAGCCTCGTTATTTATAACGAGGCTTTTTTCGTATAGTGCTACATTTCTTGTTGCATTCACTGTTATCTCTTTGTAAACTCTTTTTTGTCCCTTAGTAAATTAAATATGAGATATGTAGGATTTTAACGATGAAATCAAAAAAATATTTGTTATCCATTATATGTGTTTTTTCAGGATTCTTTGCTCAAGCAAATCAAGTTAAATTGTCTTATGCGCAGCAGAGTCCAATTAGGCGTGATAGACAAATGCAAAATGTTCATGAAATAATGCATTTTGATGAAGAGTTAGACTTTGATTTAGATGAACAAGAGATTGATGTTACTCAATTGGTCCCAGTGTGGGCAAAGTTTGCAAATAAATTAGCAGCACCTTTTTTTGTGTTATACAATAAAATGTCTCATTGGTGGCAAGAGCATCTAAAAAAAAACGAAAATATCCAACGATTTTAGCACAGATTGATAGTGACGATGACTAAAACACGTGATGCCGGACATCAATTTGCTCTTTTTTTTGCTGATGTATCAGCAGTTCATCATGTCGTAAATGGTGAACTCATGATTAATGATGCTGATATGGTACGTCGTATTTCCTCTATTTTGCGTTTGCGTCCCGGTGATAGTTTGTTGCTTTTTGATCAACAAATGCATATGGAAGTCGTGCTCCTTTCTCTAGAAAAAAAGAAGATTATTTGCCAAATCAAAAATATTAAACAAAATAATATAATTACTCCTCATATTACAGTTTGGTTGCCATTGCTCAAGCGAGAGGCATTTGAGCATGCAATATATAGTTTGGTCGAGCTGGGAGTTAATACTATTCAGTTGGTCTCAACGGCAAAAGAACAGCGTCATTGGCATGGGCAAAAAGAGCTGAATAGATTGCATAACATTATGATTGCAGCGGCTGAACAATCGAAAAACTTTGCGTTGCCTCTTTTAAAAGAACCGAGAACATTACAAGAACTGTTATTAGCAAAAAGTGGCGAAAAAAGCTTGTTTTTTGATGTACAGGGTAAACCTTTGCTTGAGGTTGCAAATGCGTGTGCTTTGCAAAAAAATAATGCTTATATCATATTGGTTGGACCTGAAGGAGATCTGACCGAATCAGAAAAGAATCAATTACGCAATGATCAGTTCATGTTTGTTCATTTAACACCAACTATTTTGCGTGCACAACAGGCTGTTGCTGTGGGTGTTGGCGCATTGAGATCATTGTTATAGCTTATCTTATCTCTTGTGTTTCGGTACATATATACATTATATTAAATAGAAAAAAGAGATGGAGGTTGTGATGAAGTTTATCAAACCATTTGTATTGCCGTTATTATTACTTGCAGTGGTTTTTTTGTTTAAAACGGTTTATGTACAAGAGTTATCAGCAGAGCAAAAAGAGCAGGTCGTAAAGAGTCGCTTTTTAACCTATGATCAATTGCGTGAACAGTTGCAATTGTCAGATGAGTCAGATGAGCAGGGCGTTGAATCGCAATCGGCTCAATCTCAACAGATGGAAAAGCGTATAGTTTCAAATGAACAGTTATTAAGTCATATGGCAGCACAGCTTGCATCGCGTAGTGTTGAACAGGTAGCGAGTTATGTTGCCCATGATGGAATACCTTTAGATCAACGCATTGAACTTTTGCATGAGATCATTATAAATGATGCATATGGATTTTCATATGATGATGCAGTGCAATTGGTTCTTGATATTGCCAATCGTTATCAACCGGGTTCAGAAAGTCAAAAACAAGTTTTTAAGTTGTTAACTCAATATAAAGATTTACTTAAAAAAAGTAGCCCATTGTTTATTGCAGTCGAAAATGGTTATAAGCAAACAATTTTGCCGTTAATTGAATGGTCAATGAAGATGGCTCCGCAACATCCGGAAGTGAAAGAAGATCTGCAAGAATTGAAATATAGAGCATTGGTGCGTGCGGTAGATGAAGAGAACGTCAAGGCTTTGCATGGGATCTACAATTTTTCTCAAGGAATCTCAAAAGAACACGCAACCGACTTGGTGTGGCATATTGCAAAGAACGGCAAAAGCGCTTCATTGTTGCCGGAATTAAAAAAAATGGGAGCTGATATAGATCAATCGCGTGGACGAATGACGCCGGTTATTCAAGCTGTTGTCAATAAATATATAGATGTAGTTGAACAGTTAATTAAACTGAATGTTGATCTTAATAAAATTGCTGATTTAGAGACTGGATCAGCATTGCAACAAGCAATAGCAAGTCGCGATGTGCCGATGGAAAATCTTTTGCGTAGATCAGGAGCGCATGAATAGTTACTTTACATTGATTGAATTTTTATATGCGAGTTGTTTTAAATATAATGGAAGTGCGAGTTCTATAATTTTGTTTTCTTGCCAATTTTGCCATCCGGACTGTACTAATTGATCAATTAACGGATACGGAGATCTGTCAGTTATAGTTGCTTTGTTGCCCAATATTTGCTTGATGTTTTTGGCATATAGTTCGGTGCCGTTTCCAATGAATGTTATCCGGTCTTGCGCAGGCAGTTCTTTTATGTTGTTGAGAAATGTATCAATATTTTCATACCCGGATTTGATTGTTTCACCATATGGTGCAATGGCGTAAAAAATATCAAAATTAAATGCATTCAAGAGGACGACAGTTGTTGTTTTTTCTTCGTTTGGTAGATGCTTGCCCACAAATGTGTGGAGAGCATCAATGCCAACTAATGGAATATGAGTTGCTGTATGTAAGCCATTAACTGTTGCAATGGCAATTCGCAAACCGGTGTAAGGTGCCGGCCCCAAATTAACGCCAATAAACATCATATCTTTAAGTTGGCTGTTATTGTTTTTGAGTAATGTATCGATTGTCAAAAGGAGCTGTTGGTTGCTATTTTTTTTGTCGACAGATTGCTGTGCAATGATGGTGTCTTCATTGCACAAAGCAACATGAATTTGTTGATAATCACTTGCGATGCATAACCATAAGTTCATAAAATATCCGGATGTTTATTAATTTTTATTTTTGCATTTCTGTTGTTGATAAAAAATGCTAAATGTATCAAATTCAATTGTTTTGTCTTTTCTAAGGATTATTTTACCACAATTTAAACATTTCCAACCATCAAAATTTAAAAAGTGGTCAAAAAAGGATTGCAAGACCATTAGGCCGTCGCATTTTTTACACTTCATTGGACTCCGCTCCTTTTTGAGGTGTTTCTGCAATACGGCTTTGAATTGCTTCATGTTCAAGGCTTTCTTACAGTTTTCGCTTACATTACTCTCTCTTTGTTTCCTTAATACTGAATCTAGTTCAGAAATCCTTACTTTGTCAACGATTGGCCAAAAAGGGCTCCTGTTAAGGAGTTTTGTTAAAATTTCTTTGTTGAATGTTGTATGCGGAGTCTTTAATTTACTTATTGTTGTGATGCAAACATTAAATAACTAGTTAAAATTACAGCGGCTGCAATTGAATGGGATGCGATTTTATCCTCTTTATTCTTTGTTTTTTTTATGCTTGCAGCTTGTTTACTGCTCAAGCGCTCATCCCATAGGACCCATTTGATTTCAGGGAACTGTTCTTGTAGTTTTTCTTTTTGAGCGACAATTTTTTTGGTTTGATCACTTTCTGTGCCACGCATAGTTTTTGGGTAACCTACAACTATCGTATCAATTGGTTCATTTTCGATTAAATTTTGTAAAAAATCTACTAAATGTGGTGGTTTTACTGTTTGTAATGGACGAGCGGTGATGCTTAGTTCATCAGAAATAGCTGTGCCTACCCATGCATCTCCAAGATCGAGAGCTAATGTCTTCATCTGTTTTCCTTATGATTATAAAACTGTTTTTTTAATTACGTGTTGGTGCTTCCTGTTTAGCATCTTTTCTATAAGATGTTATTGCTGAAGTGGGTGTGTGTAAAAAATGCAAAATTGATTGAACTATACAACTGTTCTAATACGGAATCCTTGCTTTCGCAGGTATGGCAGGGTTGATATTATTTTCTCATCAAATTAACGAATATTTCAAGTAATATTTCAAATGTGACCTGCGTTTCATTATATCATTTATTTTGAGTATACTAAACGTGCCGTAATATTTTAAATCCTTATCTGAAAAAGGAAAATAGGTGCAGTTAGATATAAATCATATTATACATGAAGTGAGTACAATTGTAGCTGGTTGGCCTTTAATAATATTTTTAGGTGTAGCCAGTTTTTTTTGTACTATAGCATTTGGATTTGTTCAATTCCGCTATTTCTTGTCATCTTGGAAGATGACCTTGTTTCCATCAAAAGATGAAGTTGAAAAAAAAGAAGGTCAACTGAGTCCATTACAAGCATTTTTAAATAGTCTTGGCATGAGTATGGGTAACGGTGTTCTGGCAGGAGTTGCAACTGCAATTTATGCCGGTGGACCCGGTTCTTTGTTGTGGCTTTTTTTGACCGGTATGCTTTTAATGTCAGTTAGATTTGCTGAGGTGTATTTAAGTTTGCATTTTCAAGATGTCAAAGCCCATGCTGGCGGCCCTATGGTTTATATAAAACAACTGTTTGGGGGTCATTACTTAGCTTATATATATGCGATTTTTGCATTTTTATATATTTTGGTAGTTGGTAATGCAATTCAAACTAATGCAATAAGTTTAAGCATGCAAACGGTATGGAATACTCAACCAATTATAATAGCTGTTTTATCTTTTATATTTACTCTTTATGTGATGCTTGGTGGTGCAAAGCGCATTATTGCTTTGTCTGATGCAATTGTACCATTAAAAGTGATTCTTTTTTTTATTAGTGTTTTTATTGTATTGAGTTATCATTGGCAAGAGATTATTCCATCGCTTGCATTAATTTTTAATAGTGCATTCTCATATGCAGCTTTTGCGGGCGGTACGCTTGGATTCACCGTTCAACAAGCGGTACGTTTTGGTATGCTTAGAAGTTTAATGTCATCAGAGGCAGGATTGGGAACTTCAGGTATTGTATTCGGTTCAATTGATAGTGATAAGCCGATTGAAGACTCTTTAATGGCGATGCTTACGATATTTATTAGCAGTTGTATTTGTTTTATTCTTGGATTAGCGATTATTGCTTGTGGTGTATGGCAGGAAGGTCATACCAGTACAGCATTGGTTATTACCTCTTTTAATACGGTATTCGGTTCTATTGCAGGTTGGGTTGTGGTTGTTTTATCCATTGCATTCGGCAGTGGCTTAATTGTGAGTTATGGTTTTGTTGCGCGAAGCGTTTGGGGGTATTTGACCGGTGGTCGATTTGCATTTATTGGTAGCCTGCTTTATTGTTCGTTTTCCTTTTTAGGAGCTTCTTTAGTCAATCCACATGTTCTATGGCTATTGGGTGACATTATTAATGCAGGTATGATTTTGATTAATATCCCAACTATTATTATTTTGAGTAATGTAATAAGGAGTGCGTTAAGAGCATATGCAGCAAAAAATAAGATCAGAAAAGATGTTAACGTTACCTAAAGTATGGCCGGTTGCGTGTCATACAGATAATGTTGGTATAGGCTCAACCTTTGTTGCGATTAAAGGAATCAATTGTGATGGAATTCAATTTGTTGCTGATGCAATCCAAAAGGGCGCAACGCGTATAGTTGTTTATCAAAATGCTCTATTGCCGATAGATATTTTACAAAAAATAAAGCAAAAAAATATTGTATTAATATATGTTGACGATACTCGTTTGGCATTAGCTCAATTGAGTACGCAAGCCTATAATCATCCGGCGCATAAACTTAATATTGTTGGCATCACCGGCACAAAAGGCAAAACCACTACTGCGTTTTTAACCCATCATATTTTGCAAGCATCAGGTATAAAAACGGCATTACTCTCAACGGTAGAAAACAAGATTGGTGATTTGGTGTTCACTGCGCCATTAACAACTGCTCAGCCGGATTATTTACACATGTTTTTTGATCAATGTGTGCGACAAGGTATAACACATCTAGTCATGGAAGTTGCAGCACAAGCATTCAGTTTGCATCGTGTATATGGTGTGCAATTTGATATTGGTCTATTTACTAATTTCGCTCATGAGCATTTAGAGTTTTATACTTCTATGGATGATTATTTTGCGGCGAAATGTTTATTGTTTCAACAGATGAAACCAAGTGCGCCTGTGATTATTAATGTTGATGATAAGCCTTTACAAAATATTGTATATGATAATATGGTGCATATGAGTGCAAAAGATATAACGGTTAATTGTGTTGCTCCAGACGTTCAATTTGTTATTGAACTGCAGGGTGAAAAATATATGGTTCATGCACCATACTTAATAGGTGAGTTTAATCTATATAATGTTTTGAGCGCATTACATAGTGCGTTATTATTGGGAGTGCCAATTGAAAAAATTATCTCTGCTATAAAAACATTTAAAGGTGTAAAAGGGCGGATGCAAAAATATCAACTGCCAAATGGTGCAGTTTGCTATATTGATTATGCGCATACACCCGATTCATATAAGCAGGTCTTGGGTTTATTGCGTAGTTTAACCGATCGGCTTATTGTTGTTTTTGGCTGTGGAGGTTTGCGTGACAAAACAAAACGTTCATTGATGGGCGCTATTGCAGGATCATTTGCGGACACGGTCATGTTGACTTCAGATAATCCACGGACTGAAGATCCGAATGAGATTGTGCGTGATATTAAGCGTGGCATTGCAAAAGAGCATGAGTATAAAGTGATTGTTGTGTTGGATCGAGAAAAAGCAATTGAAAAGGCATATGAACTTTCAACAGCAGACACAATTATCGCTTTATTGGGCAAAGGGCCGGACGAATTTCAAATAATTGGAAATGTGAGACATAGGTATAGTGATGAAGAGAATGTGATCGCATTGTAGTAAGGAGAGTTGGTTTGTTGTATTTATTGATGTGTACATGGCATTATGATCAATACAAATATAAGTGTGTATGAATGGGGGGATGATGAAAAAAGTAATTATTGCGATGTATATATCGATTTCTATTTTTGCGAGCGATGAGTCAAAGAAGTCTTTATCTTTTTCTGCTCCGGAAGATTCTCGGCCTGTCCAGGATAGTTTATTAAAAAATTGCATTGCTCCAACACCTACTAACACCCCAAATCATTCGCCACGTAATTCAATATCTCAAACAGAAGTTAATGTCGCAACGATTTGTGTGCTGAAAAAAAAATAGACGTGTGCTTGTAAAGAAGGATCTATTTTTTATGCAAATTAACAATAAGTTTTGATCACCTTGTCACCAAGTGAAAAATGGTTTTCATATAGAAAAATTATACCTATGAGTTTTTTAATGATTCTAGGCTTATCTTTTATGCTGGAATATTGACTTTACAAAGTTGTCTGTCGCCAGTAATATAAACTATTATCGTGAAATAAATCCGTTTTATTAATTATCTAGTTGGAGTTTTTATGGACATGACCCATTATGTAGCTTTATTTGTTGGAGCTGCAGGTTTAGGATTGCTCGTTGTAGCAATACTGTTAGCAAAGATTAATGCAATTGCAGTCACTAATGACAAAGCACGGAATATTGCTCAAGCAATTCGTGAAGGCGCAATGGCATTCTTACGCGAAGAATATCGCATCATTTTAATTGTTGTTGCATTAGTAGCAATCGTTTTGGGTGTTTTCATGTCTCCAAAAGCAGCGGCTGTTTTTGTGGTTGGTGCATTATTTTCTATGACGGCCGGCTTTATCGGTATGCGTGCAGCAACTGATGCAAACGTTCGCACCACTATGGCTGCAAAAGAAGAGGGCGAACATGCTGCTTTTCTTGTTTCTTTCTTTGGTGGCGGTGTTATGGGATTTGCTGTTGCGAGTTTCGGGCTTTTTGGTTTGGGCACATTGCTCTATCTCTTTTCTCATGAAGTTGACTTTGTTAATTACATTACCTGTTTTAGTTTGGGTGCAAGTTTAGTTGCCTTTTTTGCTCGTGTTGGCGGTGGTATTTATACCAAGTCTGCTGATGTTGGTGCTGATTTAGTTGGAAAAGTTGAAGCGGGTATTCCTGAAGATGATCCAAGAAATCCAGCAGTAATTGCTGATAACGTTGGTGATTGCGTAGGTGATACTGCAGGTATGGGTGCAGATATTTATGAGTCATATGTTGGCGCAATGGTTTCATCAACTATTTTGGCAATAAATGCATACGGTATGGATTTGCCTTATGTTACTTTGCCCTTGATGTTATCTGCAATCGGTTTGGCAAGTTCAGTTGTCGGTTTATTTTCTAACTTGATTTTCAAAGCAGAACCATCTGCAATGTTGCATAATGCAACCTATATTTCTATCGGCTTGTTTTTAGCTGTTTCAGGTTTCTATATTAATTTTACCGGCTTGGGTATGCATTTCTTTGGTTCAATTGTTTTAGGTTGTATTGCAGGAATTGCAATCGGTTTAATCACTGAGTATTACACTGCAGGTAAACCGGTACGTGATATTGCTGAAAGTTCACAATCAGGTGCTGCAACAAATATTATCACCGGTCTTTCTGTTGGTATGGAGTCAACCGTTATTCCTGTTGTATTGTTAGCATTAACTATATTATTAGCATTTCAATTTGGTGGTGGCCTGTTTGGTGTTTCATTGGCTGCAGTTGCAATGTTGGCAACAGTTGGTATTTCTATGACAGTTGATGCTTATGGCCCAATTGCAGATAATGCCGGCGGTATTGCAGAAATGTCAGGATTTGGTCAATCAGTGCGTAACATTACCGATAAACTGGACGCAATTGGAAATACAACTGCTGCAATGGGTAAAGGCTTTGCAATTGGTTCGGCATTATTAACTGCACTTGCAATGTTCTCAGCATATGCAGAAGAAGCTCATATTGCTGTATTGAATATTTTAGATCCATTTGTATTGGTTGGTGTTTTTATTGGTGGAGCGATGCCATTCTTAGTTTCTGCGCTTACCATGCGTTCAGTGAGTGATGCAGCATTAAAAATGGTAATGGAAGTTCGTCGTCAATTTAAAGAAATTCCAGGAATCATGGAAGGCACAGGCCAACCTGATTATCGTCGTTGTGTTGAAATCAGTACAAAAGCATCACTTAGAGAAATGGTATTGCCGGGTATGCTGACTGTGTTTACACCAATTTTAATGAAATACACTTTAGGTGTTGAAGCTTTAGGTGGTTTCTTGGTTGGTGCAACTGTATGTGGTGTGCTACTTGCTCTTATGATGGCAAATGGTGGCGGTGCATGGGATAATGCAAAAAAATATATCGAAGCCGGTGCTTTAGGTGGTAAAGGTTCAGATGCACACAAAGCTGCAGTTGTTGGTGATACTGTTGGTGATCCGTTCAAAGATACATCAGGTCCTGCATTGAACATCTTAATTAAATTGATGTCAGTTGTTTCATTGTTACTTGTATTGATGAAATAAATCGAATTAAAAAAACAATAATAAAAAGCCTCGACTGTAAAGTGTCGGGGTTTTTTATTATTTAAAACTATATAATTATAGTACATTAAGTTGAAGTAATAGTTTTATAAAAATATATTAATTAAAGTTGCGATCTATGATTTCTATCTTCAAGTATTATTCAAAATGTTTTGCATTATTATTTTTATGCTTAATGCACACGTTTGCTTTTTCGGCAGATCCATTGGCTGAGGCAACTTCTTTGGTTGCAAAGTTGTCACTAGAAACACCGGAAGATTTTATGCGGCATTTGCGCGCATGTGAAGCGGGCAGTGGTCATGATTACGTAACGAAATTTGATTATAAAGAAAGTATGGGTGATCATGACAGATTTCGTGAATTAGTGCCGAAATATTTTGATTATTTTTGTACTTTAGCATCAAGTATTAAGTTGAGTGATGAGCAAAAATTGCAAGCTCCTCTTGTGATGGTGCCTTATTTTATGTGTTTGAAAAATGGTTCACAAGAAAATAAGGATAAAGTTGTTCAAGAAGTGACTAAGAAAATTAATTATCATAATTATACGGTTGGCCGATTATTATTAGCTGCTCTTTGCTATACAGGTGCAAATATGAATGATAAGGGTTTTCTTTGTCTACCGGCTAGCTGGGCTTTATTGTGGAGTGATTATTCTTTGCTTGAAAAGCTGTTGTGTGTAGGTGTTGATCCTAACTGTAACCGTATCTGTTTGGCGAGAGTCGAAACGGTACAGATGGCAGATCTTCTGCTCAAATACGGAGCTGATATTTATCAGCAACATCAAAAGGAAGATTTGATTGATTATTTGTGTAGTTATCTAGGTCGTGATGCAGATCCGCGTCTTATAGCATTATATTTGAACTATATTCCTTTGGATGAAACAAATGGATTTGGAAAAAAATGGTTTAATTCGCTTGCGCGATCTTCAAAAGATTTATCCAAAGACTTGATTATTAGAATCAAGTCCTTGTTGCCTTTTGGTTGCCACTATGATGAACAGGAAATAGAAAATATAATTAATAAAGATTTTTTGTTAGATGATGGAAAAAAAGAAACATTTAAAAAGATATTTCATGATGCTTTCGATCAGGATAAAAAGAAGAAACAAAATCTTGTCCGAGGATTACACAATCGGCAAATAACCGGTCGGCGCATGCATTCAGCTAAAGTTAATATGCATTCAGTGCGTGAGCGAGCAATGATATTCCATGATGAACTGAGGCAAGAAGTTGAAGAGCCAGAGTCTTTGTGGGGAATAATAGTCCGTTGTTGGCGTATTGTAGCAGAAGGACCTGAAGCTGTAGCTGCAAGGGAAGAGCGAATACGAGCATCTGCATGGCAGGTAGCGTTAATTGATGGAGATGATTCCATGTTAGATGAACTTTTGTAAGAAATAAATCATAAATAGCTTTTCTTATTCTAAATAGAAAATATATTGATTTATAAATTAAATAAATGATACTCTGAATCTGAAGATCTAAAAAAATGTGAGGGATGTAGGTTAATCGAGGAAGAGTAATGTTCAGGGGGGTTATACTTTTATTTAATCAATGTTTTGAATTGGCAAAGATATTTTTTATTATATCTATTGTCTGCTTTGCTCCGCAAATTTTGTTTCGGGAGCATAAAAAACCTGCGCCAACTCTATTGGGGAAATCAACTAATGGTGCATTCAAATTAGGCATTGAAAACGTTACCGCTGAATATATATCTCAAATCTGCGCCGGTAGGGCACCTCGTATTGGATTAATAACGCAATATGGTTCACATGATAAAGCTGAAAATATAGTATTGCTCAAGAGCAAAGGTATTGAGGTTGCTCAGATTTTTTATCCTACATATGATTATTTTTCTAATGATATTATAGATGTCGGTCTAAAGAGTTTAAATAGTTCTATCCCTTCATGTGTGATAAAAAAAGATGGTTTTAATGACGAATTAAAGGATATCAGTCTGTTGCTTATTGATTTGCAAAACATAGGTTTGGGATGTGTGTCTTCAATATCATTGTTGTTTCAAGGGCTTTCTGCTGCTGCAAAAGATAAAATTCCGGTTGTCGTTTTAGATAGACCTAATATTTTGGGTAATAAGATTGAAGGCTCCTTGCTAAGTAATGCCGGCCTTAATGCACAAGTTCCTTTGCGTTATGGGATGACCGTTGCAGAGTTAGCGCATTATTATAATATGCATATTCTGCATAAAGAGGCTCAGTTGCATATCGTGCCGATGCATAATTATGATAGGCTTGCTGTCAGGCAGGAAATAGATGTAAATGTGTTACCTAAAATAAATAATATAACGACTGCTTGGGGTTTTAGTGTGTGTGGTATTCTTGCACAAGTAAAACCGTTTGATGTTGGTCTTGATACTGATAATCCATATCGATGTATTGCATTGCCTAAGTCGGTCATCTTTCCTGAACAGAAATGGTATCAGTTACAAGTTGTGCTTCGTGATGTTGGTATCGATAGTTCTATATGTCGCTATTACAGTAAAAAGAAAAAAGAGTCATGTCGTGGTTTGCGCTTGTATATTGAAGATATGAATACAGTTGATAGTTTTCAACTTTTATTGACTACTTTAGAGTTTTTCAAGCGTTCAGGAGTGATTTTACATTTTACGGATGATTTTGATCAGGCTGTGGGTAGTACTCTTGTGCGTAAATACATACAAGGAAAAATACCAAGACATGTATTGGCGCAGAGCGTCAATCAAGGATTAGAAAATTTTTATCGTAAAGCATTTGGTGCATTTATGTATCATCCATTGCCTCAAGTCGTTTTAGTATGAGGTTTTTTGATATGAAAAATATTTTTATTTTTTTATTTCCATTAAATATCTTTGCCTTTAGATTAGGTATAGAGAATATGTCATCCGATTTTATTCGCCAATTGGGTCAATCACCTGTTGGGATTGTTACCAATCAAACGGGAGTTGATCAACGGGGTAAACGTACCATTGATATATTGTTAGAAAAAAAACTTAATATAAAAGCGGTTTTTGTTCCGGAGCATGGGCTTGATGGAACTATAAAGGCAGCATGCACCGTTGAAAATGGTATTGACAAAAAAACCGGTTTGCCGGTGACAAGCTTGTATAAACATGGGTCAGGTTATATTCCCTCTAATGTTTTTAGTGAGATAGATGCAGTTATATTTGATATGCAAGATGTGGGTATGCGTCATTATACTTATATATCAACTCTGTATACGGTAATGGAAGCGGCCGCTCGGGATAAAAAAAGGATTATAGTATGTGATAGGCCAAATCCATTAGGCAATGTTATGGAGGGGCCAATATGTGATGCAGCGCTTTGCTCGTTTATTGGTATTGCGCAAATTCCACTACGGCATGGCATGACAATTGGTGAGTTAGCACAACTGTTTAACAATAAATGCTTAAAACAAAAAGTTGATTTGCATGTATTGCCGCTTGCAGATTATCAGCGTGATATAAAGTTGCAAACATTACAAGCGCATCTTTCTCCTAATATTAAAACATTGTCATCAGTGCATGGTTATAGTTTTCTGGGTTTATTAGGGGAAATAAAGCCATTTGATGTAGGTGTTGGTACACCGTCGGCATTTCAAGTTATTACATTGCCTGAAGAGCATACAGTTTCTTTACGTGCATGGGAAAATCTTCAAAAAGAATTGCAAGAGTTTGGCATTTATTCAAAGCGTTATAGTTATTATCACAAACAAAAAAACAGATCGTTTGCCGGTATAGCATTACAGTTTAAAGATATTAATGTTGTTTTCGGTTTTAAAGCATTGTTATCGGTTTTATCTTGGACAAAAAAAGAAAATATTCCGGTTAATTTTTCGCCATATTTTGATAAAGCGATTGGCACCAAGGAGGTGCGCGTGTGGTATAAAAGCGATCAAATGCAAGATGTATTGGCAAAAAAAATAACAAAAGAGTTGCATGAATTTTTGCGTGTAAATGAAGATGTTTTGCTCTATCAGTCGGTTCCTAAGGTGGTCAAACGAGATGTTTTAGATGCTTTTCTTTTGCCTTATTGTGTACTATGACTTATTAATCGGTTACAAAACGGAATGTAAGTTTGCCATGTGTTTTGTTGGTTTTTGCTGAAACATATGCGACTTTTTTTATCATATCATTAAAACGCACAATCCATTGATCAAGCTGTGTGTCAGATGACAAAGAAGGTGTATATAAATCTAGCATGCAGTCCATAATATATTGCCAAACTTCTTCATTAACATCATGGTCTTTAGATACTTCAAAAATAATCTGAACTTTAGATGGATTTTTTTGTCGGATATCTTCTTTTCTATTTTGTGATGCAAATAAACTGCAAGTAAATAATGATAGGCATAATAGTGTATATTTCATGTTTCATTCCTTTTTTTATTATACAGTGAACATATAATTGTGCACTATAACAAAAAAAATATGATAGTAAAAATAAATATAAATATTACTGTTGTGTTTTTGTATAATAGTTCTGAACTTGTGGCCAGTTAATAACATTCCACCAAGCAGAAATGTAATCACCACGTTTATTTTGATATTTCAAATAATATGCATGTTCCCATACATCAAGGCCTAAGATAGGGATTAATGTTGGTGATAGCGGTGAGTCTTGATTGTGTGTTGCAATAACTGACAAGTTTCCTTTTTTATCGGCGACAAGCCATGCCCATCCGCTGCCAAAAACAGTTTGTGCTTTTTTATTGAACTCTTCTTTGAACTTTTCAAATGAGCCGAATGTTTTATTGATTTCTTGAGCCAATTTCCCTGACGGCATTTTTTGCGCATTAGGTTGCATCATTGTCCAGAATAGGCTGTGATTGAAATGTCCACCGCCTTGATTGCGTACTGCTGCGCGTACATTTTCAGGTAATGCACTTAAATTACTGAGTAACTCAAAAAGTGTTTTGCTGTGAAGGTTTTTATGCGGCTTAACTGCTGTATTTAAATTATTCACATAGGCTTGGTGGTGTTTATTGTGATGAATCTGCATTGTTTCTTTGTCGATGTATGGTTCAAGCGCATCAAAGGCATAAGGTAATTTAGGTAAGGTAAATGGATATGTTGCTTGATAAATGGGCGCAATAGTTTCCGTGCTATTTAGTTGTTTAGTTTTCATTTGTTGTGGACATTGTGTGCATGGACTTTCTGCAAGACAAAGTGAAGTGAGTAAGCAAAATAGGCTTAACAATTTGTTCATAGAGGGTTCCTTTTTTTTGGGTAGTCTTTTGTTAAGCCTAGCAAAATTATTGAGATTTTGAATCAAAATGTTCGTGAATATCTTTTTCAAACGATTGTGCAAAATCTCTTTTGCGTGGAATCTCTTTTTTTTGTCCATTTTTTACGAAAAATAGTTTTGGCACACCGTTGACTTTCCATTTTGGGTAAATAGTTTGGTTTCCTTTTGTATCGGTGTTTATTCCCAAAAAGATGATTTTATCTTTGCGATCTTTGTTTGCTTTATCAGATATTTTTTTGTAGTCGGATTCGATTGCTCTGCAATGAGGGCATCCGGGGCGATAGAATTTGATGACTACATGTGGATGTTTTAGTTTGTTATCGAGATCTTGTTGTCCGTCAATTTCAATAACCTTTGCTTGTGTTACTGAAGACATGAGCGAAAGTAATGAAATTATGTATAGTTTTTTTATCATAATAGGCTTCCATTTATAAAGGGTTATATAGTGCAAATATATCATGTAGCTATTATGCGGTGTCAATGGAAATGTATTGATTTGAGTTTTTTACATTTATGTATTTGCATAAGATGGGTTAGGTTTTTATTTAAGCTTTTACTGTTTGTCATGCTGTTTTTTTTCTTCTTGACTTGTTTGTTGCATGAGTGTAATTTTTTTAAAAAAGAAGATGTTATTAAAGCAAAAAGAGCGGATTAAATAATCTTTTTCTTTTGAAAAAAGTTAAAAAAGACATTACAATACTTATATTATAATGCATTAGTATTGAGTGTGAGATTTCTTGAAATTTCTGTTAGCTTTTTTTTTTTAATTCATGATATATCATTTTTTCTCTACGGTTATTATTTTGATGTTTATAAAGAGATCGTTTTTTACAATTAAACGGTCTGCTTATCGACTGTTTTTGGTTTTGTGAATCATACAGTTTGAATTTTTTGTCGCGATTAAGGTTGCAAAAATTTTAAAATATGGTTAGCAAATTTTTTTAAAAAACAGTTGATTCTACATGCTTAAACGGTTACCATATCAATATGCCCCGATACAGATTTTTTCTTATAGTAACTTATTTAAAATTTACTTTTTAGGCAAGAAAAGGTGCGGATTGGAATTTGAATTGAATTCGTTAGGGGGGCGTATACGAAAAATTATAGTGATTGGTTGCTATTTTTAACACTGAAAGGGTTGCTATGGATCTGGAAAAAAAAACGAGTTTGAATGCCTTACAATTCGCTTCGTTATCATCTTCTGTTGAATCAAATGTAACAGGCGGTATAAAAAAACAGTTATATGTTATAAAACATGACGGAAGCCGTGAAGCTTTTGATGTTAATCGCATTTATAAAGTAATTGCTTGGGCGAGCCAGGGGCATGAAGATGGTGTTAATCCTGATACTATAATGCAAGAAACTATTCGTAACGTGTATGACGGTATTAATACTTCAGAAATATCAGAGGCGTTGATTTTAGCGGCAACTGCTTTTATTGAAAAAGATCCTGCATATGGTTATGTTGCAGCGCAGTTATTGTTAAAAAAGTTGTTCATTGAAGTTACCGGCGTTCCAATGGATTACGCGAACAATGAACAAGCTTATCGTCAATCATTTATTAAAAGTATTAAGCAAGGTGTCGAACGGAATGTTTTTGACAAGCGATTGGCTGAATTTGATTTAGAGCATTTAGCGCAAGAATTATGTTTGGAAAATGATCGCTTATTTTATTATATGGGTTTAAGAACGCTTTATGAGCGTTATTTGATTGCGCAAAAAAATAAACGTACTGAATTGCCCCAAGTGTTTTGGATGCGTGTTGCAATGGGTCTTTCAATTGAAGAAAAAAATAAAACTGAATGTGCAATCTCTTTCTATCGTTTAATTTCTTCTCTTTCTTATGTGCCCAGTACGCCAACATTATTGCATGCAGGCCTTAAGCGTGCACAATTAAGTTCATGTTTTTTAACTACAGTATCTGATGATTTGCATCATATTTTTAAATGCATTGGTGACAATGCACAAATGGCAAAATGGTCAGGTGGTGTTGCTAATGATTGGACACCTGTTCGTGCAACTGGAGCGTTGATTGAAAGTATCAATATCGAAAGCCAAGGTGTTATTCCGTTTTTAAAAGTGGCAAACGATACAACAGCTTCAATCAATCGTAGTGGGCGTCGTCGCGGGGCATCAGTTGTATATCTTGAAACATGGCATTATGACATTGAAGATTTTCTTGATTTGCGTAGAAACACCGGTGATGATCGTCGTAGGACTCATGATATTAACACCGCAAATTGGGTACCTGATTTATTCATGAAACGTGTGCAAGAAGATGGGCAATGGACATTATTCTCACCGGAAGAAGTGCCTGATCTACATGATCTTTATGGATCAGCATTTGAACAGCGTTATGTTGCATATGAAAAAATGGCAGAAAAAGGTAAAATTCGTTTGGCCAAAACAATACCGGCAAAGCAACTTTGGCGAAAAATGTTGAGTAGGTTATTCGAAACGGGTCATCCGTGGATTACATTTAAAGATTCTTTCAATGTCCGTTCACCACAGGATCATGCAGGTGTGATTCATAGTACAAATTTATGTACTGAAATCAGTTTAAATACTTCAGCTGATGAAACAGCTGTGTGTAATTTAGGTTCTATTAATTTATCGCAGCATGTTGTAGATGGTGTATTGGATAAAGAAAAACTGGCTAAAACAGTAAAAACTGCAATTCACATGCTTGATAATGTGATTGATATTAACTTTTATCCAATCAAAGAAGGTCAAACTTCAAATTTACGTCATAGACCAATTGGTTTGGGTATCATGGGCTTTCAAGATGCATTGTTCAAAATGGATTTTGCTTTCGATGATGAGCGTGCATTAACATTTGCTGATGAAACTATGGAATTTATTTCGTATCATGCCATCTTGGCATCATCAGGTCTTGCAGCTGAACGGGGTGCATATTCATCATTTAAAGGATCTAAATGGGATCGCGGCCTTTTGCCTTATGATACTGTTTCATTGCTTGAAAAAGAGCGTAACGTAGCGATTGAAGTGAATCGTGATAGCAAGCTTGATTGGACTCCTGTACGTGAATCAATCAAGAAGCATGGTATGCGTAATTCAAATACTATGGCAATTGCACCAACTGCTACAATTTCAAACATTGCAAACTGTTATCCATGTATTGAGCCAATGTATAAAAATCTGTATGTGAAATCGAATATGAGCGGTGAATTCACTGTATTAAATCAATATCTTGTGCAAGATTTGAAAAAGACCAATTTGTGGAATGAGCATATGCTTGATCAACTGAAATATTATGATGGGAATGTGCAATTGGTTCCGGATATTCCACAACAGATAAAAGATAAGTATAAAGAAGCATTTGAAATTGATCCTGAATGGTTAATTGAATTGACTGCAGTGCGCGGCAAATGGATTGATCAAAGTCAATCACATAACGTGTTTATGCGCGGTGTGTCAGGCAAAAAGCTGAATGATATTTATCTAAAAGCATGGCGTTGCGGTTTGAAGGCAACTTATTATTTGCGTACACTTGGTGCAACACAGATTGAAAAATCAACATTAGATGCAAAAAAGTTTGGCTTTACTCAAAAACGTGATCATTCTGAAAATGGTAAACAAGAAGAGTCAGTAGAGGTTAAAGTTACATCAGTAGAACAAGCATTGCCTCAAGAAGATATTGCTTTGAACAATGGACAATCAGACAAAGATGTCATGTGTAGCATTCTCAACGGACCTGAATGCGATTCATGTCAATAACAAGGAAAAATAAATAAAATGGCTAGAATTATTAACGATTCAAAAACTGATCCAAATAAAATATTGCCGATGAGCTATTTGTGGGCACGCGAACATTATAAAAGTGGTGTGGCGAATAATTGGACACCTGAAGAAGTTTCTATGCAACAAGATGTTGAACAGTGGAAATCAAAAGATGTGCTTTCAGATACTGAACGGCGTTTGATTTTGTGGAACTTAGGTTTTTTCTCAACGGCAGAATCATTAACTGCAAACAATATTGTATTGGCGCTTTATCGACATGTCACTAATCCTGAATGTCGTCAATATTTGTTGCGTCAAGCGTTTGAAGAGGCGATTCATACTGATACATTTATTTACTGTTGTGATTCACTTGGATTAGATCCGGATCTCATGTATAACATGTATGAAACCGTTCCTTCTATCAAAGCAAAAGATGATTATGTTGTTAAGTTGACTAAATCGGTTTTTGATCCGAATTTTAGCACTCAAGGATCAGAAAATACTCAAAAATTTGTACGTGATCTTATTGGTTACTATGTGATTATGGAAGGTATTTTCTTTTATGCCGGTTTTGCTATGATGCTTGCATTAAAGCGTCAAAACAAAATGGTTGGTATTGGTGAACAATTTGAATATATTATGCGTGATGAAAGTATTCATTTAGCTTTTGGTTGTGATTTAATCAATACCATTAAAGCAGAAAATCCTGAAATTTGGACTGAAGCATTTCAAGCAGAAGTTACTGAGCTTATAAAAGAAGCGGTGATTTTGGAAAAAGCCTATGCGCATGATGCATGCCCAAAAGGATTGCTTGGCATTAATGCTGAACAGTTTAGTGAATATGTGGAATATATCACCGATCGTCGTTTGGAACGTATTGATCTCCCAAAAATATATGGTAGACAAAATCCATTCCCATGGATGTCTCAAGCTACTGATTTGAACAAAGAAAAGAATTTCTTTGAAACCCGTGTGACTGAATATCAAACAGCAGGATCTCTCGATTGGGATTAACTGGATTTGAAAAATAAAAAAAGGCGCAATAGCTTAGGTTATTGCGCCTTTTTTTGCGTAATTGTCGGTTTTACTATAATCTTAAATAGTGTTGTTAAGCCTTTATCTAAAGGCCTTTTTTTTTCAACTTAAGTTTTATGGTATTTTTTTTATGATGGGGTTTATTCTATGAGACATCTGTTCGCTTTTGTATTGTTACTATATGCGCATGTTAATTTTGCAATGTTCACTGTTTTTCCGACCTTAAAAAATGGTATATGTGCTCAAGCTGGCATGCGTGCTTTTTCTCAATCTGTTTATTCACAGTTTCCAAATCTGTTAGATCGTTTTCCATCAGAAGACCGGCGCTATATGCAACAGCGAGCAGAGTATTATAGGCAACTGTTTATAAAAGATCAAACGCGCCAGAAATGGGGAAAACAAGGAACCTATACAATATGGGGAGCTTTGAATTTGATTAAAAATAATGTAGACGAAGAAGTTATTAAATTTCTTGATGTATCTTTTTTAAGTAAGTCGTTGCCTTTAAGGTATCAATTAGATTTTGGTCGTGGAACTTTGAGTCTTGAAATTCTTAAACTTGCTTTGGATTTTGCAAAGTATAAAAAGATAGGGAAAGAGATGGATATGGCTGAATGTAATAAAGAGCATCTACAGACAGTTGATGAGTTAGGTTTGCGTACCGATTATGCTCATGTTCCAAAAAAAGCATTGGATAATGCAAAAAAAACATGTGATTATGTAAAAGAATATATTGAGATGTTTAAACAAGAATTATTAGAGACGCAAAAAAAAGACCGATTGTAAATAAGCTTTTTTATCTATTTTAAAAAATGTTATCTCTTTGTAACTTGTATAGAGGAGTCATCATGTTTTATTTATATTATTTTCTATCTGCTTGTTTATGTACATTGGCTACACAATGTATGGATGATATGAATGATAAGGCTGTGGATAGTATATTGTCGAGTGATGCATGTTTTTCGGCTTATATGCCTTTTGATTCTTTAGGCCAAGATTCAGACAGTAGCGATAACGTTAGAAAAAATGAATTAGCTGAAAAGGGATCATTACATCCTCTGTGTATAGAATTAAAAAATAAAAAGTTAATAAATTATAGAGAATTTCCTAAATATATTATGGGGAGGTTATACAGAGAATTTATCTTAGATAGAACCATTGATGTTTTAGATACAACAGTAACCGATGAACGAGGTTTTACCTTTTTGCATTATGCAGCTATGACAAATGATGTGTCGGTTACAAATGATCTATTGATTAGGCATAATGCTGATATTGATGCATGCTCACATACTGGAAATACTCCTCTTCATACAGCAGTGGCAGTTGGTGCAACAAGTGTTATTTCATCCTTACTATATTATGGTGCTGTTCCTAATGCGCAAAATAATGCAGGTGATACACCTTTACATATTGCTGTCTTGCATGATCGAGATGATACTGTATTAAATTTATTAAAACGCAAAGTTCAAGCAGACGCAAAAAATAACTTAGGTGAGACACCATTATTTTATGCTGCACGTAGAGGTCATGTTAAAATTGCACGTTATTTGGTTTGTTATGGTGCTGATGCTGAAAAGAAAAATAAATTTGGAAAGACGATATTTGATGGTATTCATCATCAGAAAAAACGTGAAAAGTTTAAGAACGATATGCTGATACGGACACCTTTACATCTTGCTGTTTTGCGGGAGGATTTGCAAGAGGTCCAACGCTTATTGGAAAAACATGCACATGTGGATGCAAGAGATATTTATAGAGAGACTCCACTTTTTTATGCAGTGCGCCAACGTAACGCAAAAATAGTTGCGCATTTAATTTATGGTCAGGCTGACACTGTAGCAATGAATAAAATGCACCAAAAGCCGTTTGAAATTATTATTGATCTGGTAGAACGAGCTCAATTTAAAGAAAATATACTTGTAGAGTGTAATAAGATATATTCGCAACAATAGAGTTGTACAATGAATAGTTAAATTTTTTACAAAAAGGAAAAGTAGTATGTTTAATAAAAAAATATTATTTTTAAATTTGTTGTTATCTATAGCAGGTATTTGTGCAAGCGATGTAAGTAAATCTAAGAGGGGCAAAGCTCCTGAAGTGAGTGTAGAAGATCAAATCAGGCAACAACTGATGAGAGTTACGTCTCGTAATCCAAAATACCAAGAAGCTTTGACTACTGCTAAAACATTGGCAGTTGTAGAAAAATCGAGAAATCCGGATGCGAGTCCTTTTGTGCGATATGTTGCTTGTATTCCTATACAGCATAAAAGTATGTGGGAAAAGGTGGCAAGGGCGCAGGAAATGATGAAATCAGGGCAATAGGCGTATTAATTCAGGTTGAATTAATTTTTTGTGTGTAGTTTTTATTGTACTTTATCTAATTGATTTTTTGTAGTATTATTGTCATAAGATGTTTTTAACTCTAAATGGAGATCCTTATGATAAGAACAAACAAAATAGCTGTTTTAGCTTTATTGTGTTTAGCGTTGCCTGCAGTAGCATGCAAGATTAAGCTGGTTAATGATAGTACTACTTATGATAAAAATGTGCGTGTATTGGTTAATGATGAATCAGCAAAAGATCTTAAAGAAGGCGTCATCAGTGGCCGTACGTTACGTAGATTAGATGCTAGAAAAATTAAGCCGTGCGCAAAACGTGACTTGGGAAGTAAATATAAATTGAACCAATTTTATGTGTATGAAAAAGTCAGTAAAAACCAATATAAGCTTATCGCTATTGTTGGTCAAACCGTTCAAGCAGGTAAAGGGCAAGAACTGTTAGTAAATCTTTCAGATTTGAAAGCTAACAATGTTTCTCCTTTATTGAAAGTAACATTGAAGTAAAAGAACCTATTTGGATTTAGTTAAAAAGGGCTTGCTAAAACAGCGAGCTCTTTTTTTTTGTTTCTTTATTTAAGTTCAGATTTATGTACCCATGATAATTGCAGCTGCAATAGCACCTCCGGCTGTTATTAAACTACCGAGTGTAGTAACTATTGCAATCTTGTAATTAAGGCGCGCTGTTTCAAGCTCACTCTCTTTTTGGCCAATAGTGGTTTCATGTGTAGTAATGGTTTGATTTTGTTCATTATGCTTTGCTTCTACAGCTTTAAGAAGTTCAGTAATCATTTCCGGTGTAACGATTTGAGTTAGAACATTGGGATCTATTTTTCGTGTCACTGGGTTAGATTTTTTTTTGATTATTTCATTTTTTTTATTTAATTGGCCAATGAGGCTATTAAATTTAGGTTTATCTTGTTCTTTTAGATGCTCTAATCGTTCACGTAATATGTCGGTGCAGAATTTATTGCCGCATATTTTTCCATATAATGCCTGAGTGTATACTTGTGCATATTCAGAAGTACCTACTAAAAATTCTTGAGTATCATCAGCGACATCGACTGGCAGACTTGTAGCAAAATCATCTAACTCAATTTCAATAGCTTCATTTTTCGTGGCAACTGTTCTATCACTTGCCGATATGTGTGTACAGTATAAAAAACTTAAAATTGTAAAAAATAAGAATGTCATCATTAATCTCCTTGTTCTTTAGTGATTTTATTGATACAACAGTTATGTGTTTTAATACAAGATAAAAAGAAAATCGCATCTTTAACCTGTATAATCAGAGGTGTTTGTATGAAAAAACTATATTTTTAAATTATCGTATGCAATGCAGTTGCGCTACAAGCGTTCATGCCTTTTGCCCCTTATGGGATGCCCAAGTCATCCAATTGTAATTTTTATGTTACTAAAAAAAGAAGCGCTGTAAAAGTATTTCTTTACTTTTTTAATCATAATCTGTTTTTATTGTTCAGATGAATAGTATTTGTTTATCTCAAATATATTAGGTTTTTTGGTTTATATACGAGCAAGAAAATATAAAGAAAGATATTTTCTATAATAGTCGATCAAAAGGATTATTGATGTTCAATATTATAATAGGAATGAGTATCTTTTTTTGTTTATATTCCTATGCTGCACAACAAGAAGCACAATCTAAGTCATTAAGAGCACAAATTATTGAGCAAGTTGCTAAAGATATCGATAACTATAATCTTGATGAGTTGCCGATTTGCTTAAAGGATGAAATTGCTGAGACTCACTTGCAACATGAGCTGGAGCAAAAAATGTTGTCAGTGCGTAAAGAAAACTGCTTTATAGAAAAACATCAAAAAGCTACATGTATTCTGAAGCTACTTGCCAAAGGTGCAAGACTTGAAAAACTGGATGAAAAAGTAAAAAACTATGAAATCGCGATTTTATTATTACAACTGATAAAAACAAAAATGTTGGATTATCAACAAAAAATTACTGCATTAAATGCTTGTATGCATATAAAAAAAGATTTAAAAGATGCAACCAATGCACATCTGCTTGCGCATGCAGTTTTTTATGATCAAAAAATTATTCCGGCATTGCTTTATTTTGAGATTAATGCAACTGAACCTGTTACGTGTATTGAGCATCACCAAGCTCAAACGCCACTACATATTGCTGCTAGAGTTGGTGCAATGAGCGTTGTACGTAAGCTTTTAAAGTATGGAATTGATCCAAATATATTAAATTTTTCAGAATCTACTCCGCTACATTATGCTTCGGTTTTGGATAAATATGAAATAGCAGAATTACTTATTTCATATGGAGCAAAAGTTGACGCACAAAATATGGATGGGCATACACCTTTGATGTTAGCGCAACCATATCCTCGCATGTGCGCATTATTGCAAGGAGCACACAAAAGAATCGAAAAGCGAACAGGTTCGAGCAGCGCATGTCAAATTGAAGAACGACCAAAAAAACGATCACGCGAATGAAAGCAAAAAAACATCCTTGTTTTTTTGCGGATCTATCTTATATGCTCTTTATGTTAAAGTCTCATGTTAAAAGAAGGGGTTTTTGTCATGAAAATTTTTTTTGTTGTGTATGCATTGATGTTTTGTTTATTTATGAGAGCAGCCGATACAGATGAGGTAAATCAAACACTTTCTAAAGTGATAACTCGGTTTGATGTGCAAAGCCAAGAGTCTATGCAATGTTTTTTAGAGCGAGTTGATTTGTGCATGGCTTATGGGGCAACGTTTGAAAAAGCCAAAATTGATATTAATAAAAAATGTGGTAGTCATTCATTATTTGAACTTGCGATTTTACACAAAAGATGGGGATTGGCAACAAAACTTGTGGATCAAGGAGCAGGTGATATGTTTACAAGGGATGCTTGTTGTCGTGATGTTTTGCATTTAGTCGTTAATGAGGGACAGATTGAATTACTGCAAAGATTGCTCGATAAAGATAGAACTCCTGATCCTCGTGATCAAGTAGGCGAAACGCCATTACACTATGCTGTTAGAGTTGGCAATCCTCAAATAGTTGAACTATTATTAAGAAAAAGAGCGAATAAATTTGAGCATAGTAATGCGTTGTTAACCCCAGGAATGTTGGCTCAAGAGTTGAAGCAAAAACAGGCTCATGTTGAGGATGTATCTAAATATGTTCAAATAATGGAATTATTTAAAAAAGTATATCTGTAAAGGAGATTTACAAATGCGCAACATTGTTTTTTGCTTGTTTTTGTTTAGTAATATATGCATACAGTCTGCTGATAATGATATCAATCAAATACTAGATAGTTTTGTACAAGCGGAGACGAACGAGGAAATTAATCGTCAGTTGAGTTTATTGCAAGAGAAGTTATTAAAGATAAAAGATGTGTCATGTGATGTTAATGTGTTGAATAAAAAAACAGGAATCTGCTTATTGCATTATGCTTTAGGTCGTGGTTATAAACGGTTATTTGTAGAAGCTTGTGATAAAAAATGTGCAGATTTCAATGTATACGAACAAGGTAGTACAGGAAAAAAGCCATTTTTGTATTGGCTGGTTAGGCAACCGGATGGTTTTGTGAAATTAGCATTGAAATCCGGTGCTGATCCTGAGCTAAAAGATGCTGATGGGCAGAATGCATTACATATTGCCAGTTTTTGTGGTAAAACAGAAATCTGTAGAATGTTTTTAACGAACTATAAAATGCCTGTAAATGAAACATCAAACTATGGCGCAACTCCATTGCATTGTGCTTCATATTTGGCACATACTGAAACGATCGCATTGTTGCTCAAGCATGGTGCTAGAAAAAATGTTCAAGATTATATGCTGGAAGCATTTCCAATTGATTTTTTGCATATAGGGTTTGATGCTTTGTCTGATAATAGTCCTATAAGTAAACGTTTTGCTCAGGCTATTGCATTACTTAAATGAATTCAAATGTTGTTCCATTTGTTTGACCGTCATATTGCCATTGTTGCTACCGTGTGTTTTTATTGTTTTACCATTTTGTTTGTATATTACTGTTGGATAGGTTGAAAAACCGTAACGTGATTTATACGAGTTATCACTGCCAACGTTTACGACAATAAATTGAGCTTTGTTTTGGTTATTTTGTGCAAAAGTACGAAATTTTGGATTTAGATATGAGCAAAATGGACACCCTGTTCTACAAAACATAATGACCGCTTTATCTTGTGCATGTTTATCAATTACAGTAGTTGGATTTTGGATGCCACGAGTAGATGCATTTAGTGTTATTAAACTTTGGTAAGTGAACGTGGCGTTAGAGCAGATGATCATACTGATCGCTATTAATTTTTTCATGAGTATTTATTCCCTATAATATATATAGCTATTAATTACATAATATCAAACTGCTCTTATTTTAGCAACAGGGTTTAAAATATTCTATTTGGAAATGTTTTGCTAACAGAAAGTCTTGAGTTTTCGATATGTTTTTGTATAGTTTCAAGGTTAGAAATATCAAGCAAGAGGGGTGCGATATGTTTAAAATATTATATGGTTATTTAATGTTATTTTGTGTGCTAGTATGTGGTTTTTATGCGTATGGTGCAGATAATTTGGAAGTTGTCATTGTTGGAACTGATGGAAAACAAGAGCGTAGTGATTTTACTGAGATTGAGTTAGGAGACATGCCGGATGTTTCTGTTTGTATAGATGATATGGGTATTTACGTTCCGCATAATCCATATATTTCTCAAAAAAAGCGTAGCAAAATTATGGCTCAAGTCTTAGATGATTTCAAAACAAAAAAACCTGAAACCTATCAAAATTTGCATTGTGTTATTAGAACAAGAAAAGATAATGTATTGCGTGGGTTTGAAGTGCAAGTTAATAAAGAGCAATTAGAATCGGTTGTGGGTTATTTTGTTAAAAAAGTACTCAAAAAAGATATTGAGGTTCTTGGTCGTGAAATTCAAAGAGAAAAAATTCGAAAAGTTGTAACGGGATTGGTTTCGGCAGGTGCAGCGGCTGGCCTTTCTGCATTGATTGCATATTTAGGTTCATTATGGTGAAAATATATTAAAAGGAGAAAATGATGAAGAGAGTTGTATATTGTTTTTTTATTTTTGGGGTTGCACATCTGTTTTGTGCCGATAGTCAGGAATTGACGACTAATGATCCTCTTGCGGCTGAAATTGGTTTAACATCAGATTTACCTTTATTGATTGAAGATAATATTGCGCAGTTATTATCTAAGCATTTACCAAAAGGTAGTGAGCTTAAGCGAAAAGATATAAAACATCAGTTATTACAGTTATCGTCAGAGAGTGCAGATGATGCGCATGTATTATTAGGGAGAATTGTAAAACGTTCAGAAGGTGATAAAGACATTGGTACACGCGCTCAATTGATATTGTATTTGTTGAGTAGTCAAAAAAGTCTCAGTAACGCTCATATTACAAAATTAAAGGGAGAATTACAAAAAAAAGATGAAGAGTATCAGCAGGATTTAGAGCAAAAAGAAAGAATATATACACATATATTATCACAGAAAAATGTTGAAAATTGGACCTCTTTGTTTCTTACTGCAGTGATTACCGGGATATTGACTTGGGGATTTGGCGCAAACTGTTAATATCTCAATCTGTGAAAGTTTAATAGATTGTTTTTTTGAAAAAGGGGGAGTTATGAAAAAAATTTTATTATTATTGATGATTCCTTTATTTGTTTTTACAGCTCAACAAGATGGTATGAAAGTTTCATCATTTACTCAAGCAGCTGCACAAAAATTAATTGATAGTCAGCCGGTAAATGAAAAAAGAATAATAGATCAGCATATTTTATCAACTGCGTTGCAGAGAACTACTTTAAACCCTCATATACGTAATGCTATAAAAGATGAAGGAAGGATAAAAGCATTATATATGGAGCCTAGAGCTGAATTAGGAGGGAGTGCTCTTTTACTTTTGCATGCATTATCAGATGAATTAGATGATCATCAATCTCAAATGCGTCGTTTTAAATTAAAACTACAGATGAAGAAGGAGCGACGAGAGAAGCAAGAAGCAGAATGGATAAAAAAAAGTAGATGGTATATTGCGACTGTTATCGGTTCATCAGTTACATGTTTTACCATCGGGTTGGTTTTAAATGGTATGTGCTGTTAGATTATTTGGAGGTTATAAAATAGAAAAGAAATGTATTTTGGTAGTAATGATTTTATCAAATGCGCCTTTTGCAGCTGATTTAATGGAAGTGATCGTTGATGGTTCAAGGAGCGGATCTCATATATCGGCAGAGTCGGGGGCAAGTAGTGCTATAAGTAATCCATTGCGTTTGAATTTGTTTGGAATGCTTGTTGGTGAGACTGGTGCAGTTGTTGTTATCGTATCAATTTCTTAAATACACATATTGGGATGCATTGAAAATGCATCCCAATCTTATTTTTTTATTATATTATCCAAAATGTTTTTTGATTTTTGTTTTAATGTCATTTGGTAAATTGCCGGTTACCGTGTCGATACGTTTACCATCTTTAAAAAACAGGATACTTGGCAGGCTACGTACTTTAAATTGTTGAGATATTTCTTTATAGCTATCAACATTAACTTTGATAAATGTTACCTTGCTGCATTCATTTGATAAGCTAACAAACTTTGGTGCTAGACTTTTGCAAGGTCCACACCAATCGGCATAAAAATCAACGACAACGTTGCCTGTGCTAATTTGTTTATTAAATGCTTGTAATGCAGATTCATTTCGTGTGGCAGAAAAGTGAATCACTTTTGCATTTACGGTAGAAATTATTAATGCACTCATGAGTAATAGTCGTTTCATATCTATTCCTTATGGATAATGATTAAAAATATATTGTGATCTATATTTGTTATGTTTAACATTTATCGAGTAAATTGCAATACGAGTCGTTATTGTCCGAAACTTGCATTCATTATTTGTTCAAATGCCTCTTTATGCATGCCACCGTCTATTTGATCTACTATAGCACCATCTTTAAAGAGATAAAATACCGGAACGCCTTGTATGGCGATATGTTTTCCGGCAACATCAAATCCATTTGCAAGGTCTGTGAACTGGTCGATATCGACTTTTACGAATGAGATATTTTCATATGTATTTGAAAGTTCATCAATGATAGGAAGCATCATTTTGCATGGAGGGCACCATTTTGCATAGAAATCAACAACAACGTTGCCTTGAGCTACATGCTTACGCAGAACTTTCGGAGCATCTTGTTTATTTTTTACCATATCTTGTAAATGTATACTTTTGCTTGGTTTTCGATTTTCTTGTATAGTTTCTTGTTTTTCTTGCCAGCATCCTGGTAGCATTATCGCCGATACTGTTAGCAAACAAGAGATGATTTTTGAGAGCATTTTGCATCCTTTCTTTTATTTTTTTTAAAGTCCCTATGTTAAAATATCATGTATGAGTAGTTTGAAGCAATAAAAAAACAAGTTTTGAGTTTAAGTTACCCAGATTCAACTCTGAAGTGCATAATTTAAGATAATAAAAAAGGCCAAGTGAAG
>JBBDMI010000004.1 GCA_040878395.1 Candidatus Dependentiae bacterium
ACCGCTGACCCCTGCTACGTCAAAGCAGTGCTCTACCACTGAGCTACGCGCCTATCTGTTTTTCTTCTATCTCTTTTGCTTCAGCCATCTCTTGTTCATACGCCTGTTGTTCTAATGTCGATGTACTATTTCCTAAATATTTTTTTCTAAATGATGGAATACCTGTTCCTGCAGGAATAAGCTTACCAACAGTCACATTTTCTTTCAGACCGTAAAGATAATCTGCCTGTCCAGAAATTGCTGCTTCGGTCAAGATACGTGTTGTTTCTTGGAATGAAGCTGCTGAAATCCAACTTTCAGTACTCAATGAAGCTTGTGTAATACCCATTAAAATAGGTTTTGCCGTTGCAACTTTTTTCCCTTCGGAACGTAACACTGAGTTTACTGACATAAAGTGCATACGATCTACACGATCACCAATCAAGAAATCTGTATCTCCTGGATCAGTAATACGCACTTTACGCATCATTTGACGAACAATAAGCTCAATATGTTTATCACTAATATCAACACCTGTAAGGCGATAAATTTCTTGAATTTGATCAACCAAATATCTTTGAACAACATCCGGACCCAAAATACGTAACATATCATGAAGAATTGGGGTACCAGTTGTAAGTCTATCTCCTGACTGCACGTGATTACCGTTCATCACGTTAAGCTGTTTACCTCGAGGTACAAAATAATCATACGATTCATTTCCAGAGACTACACTTATTTTTCTTAAACCACGATGTAAACCGCCAAAAACAACTTCACCATCAATATCAGAAATAATTGCAGGATCTTTTGGCGCGCGAGCCTCAAACAGCTCCGCAATACGTGATAAACCACCGGTAATATCTTTTGTTTGTTGTTTTTCACGTGGAATCCTAACTAATACATCACCGGTATGTACTACATCACCTTGATTTGCCATCAAGAGTGAGCCTGCAGGCAAGAAGTAATGTGCAATTTCCTCTCCTGAAGAATCTAGTACTCGCAAGGCAGGTTGTAATTTTTCACTACGATGCTCAAGAACAATTAAACTAGACCTACCAGTTGCTTCATCAAAGCGTTCTTGCATAGTAACATTATCAACCAAGTCAACAAATTCAATTTTACCGGCTTTTTTAGTTAAAATTACCTTACTATTAGGATCCCATTCAGCTAATTTTGTGCCAACAGTAACCTCTTGGCCATCTTTAACCAATATGATTGATCCGTACTCTACATCGTTACTTTGTATTTCACGACCATCTTTAGAGACAATCAATAATTTAGCTTTACGACTTAAGTTCAAAGTCTGATTTTCACGATTTTCAACTGTACTCATGCCACCAAGTTTAATCGTACCATTCTTCTTAGCTACAAAATATGGCTGTGCAGTTAGACCACTCGCTGTTCCACCAATATGGAACGTTCTCATAGTAAGCTGTGTTCCAGGTTCACCAATTGACTGCGCTGCAATAGTACCAACAGTATTTCCAATATCAGAAATAGCACCTTTTGATAAATCATAACCATAACATTGTGCACATACACCACGTTTTGCTTGGCAAGTAAGAACTGATTTTACTTGAATTTTTGAAATAGCAGAATTAGCCAAAACACTAATCTGATCTCTACCGACTACAGTACCTTGTTTGAGCAAGATTTCCCCAGAAATTGGATCTTTTGCATCTGTAGCAAGCACACGTCCAAATACACGACCTGATAATGGATAAAGAACTTCATCAGATTCTTTTAAATCTTCTATAGTTACATATCCTAATGTACGACAGTCTTCCATGGTAACAATAACATCTTGAGCAACATCAACCAAACGACGGGTTAAATAACCTGAGTTCGCTGTTTTCAATGCTGTATCAGATTGCCCTTTACGAGCACCATGAGTTGAAATAAAGTATTCGAATACACTCAAACCATCTTTAAAGTTTGTTTTAACAGGTGTTTCGATAATTTCACCTGATGGTTTTGCCATCGGACCACGCATACCAACTAACTGACGAATTTGCTCTTTTGAACCTTTAGAACCTGAGTCTAACATCATAAACACAGGATTAAATGGTATAAATTCATTGTCTGCATTCTCAAATGCTTGTGTATCATGCTCTTCAAAATAACTAAATACTTCTTTTCCAACATCGGCAGTTGCTCGACCCCAGATAGAAAGAACTTTGTTATAACGTTCACCATTGGTAATAACACCATCAATATAAAGTTGTTCAACTTTATCAACAGCCTTTTCGGCATTTTTAACAATTTTATGTTTTTTTTCAGGCACAACAAGATCTTGCAATGAAATTGAAATACCACCTTCAGTAGAAAAACGGAAACCAAGACCTTTAATTTTATCTAATGTCTCCACTGTAGATTCACTGCCAAAGCGGTAGTATATTTTTCCAACAAGTTTTCCCAAAGCACTCTTCTTTAAGACTTTGTTAATCCAGTCAAATGGAACACCTTTAGGTAATGCATCATAAATAAGTACGCGTCCCACAGAGGTATCCACAATTGATCTATCGCTTAAACGCATCTTAATTTTTGCATGTAGATGTACTTGACCACATTGATATGCCGTAATAACTTCTTGCATATCTGCAAAAATAGAACCTTCACCTAATGCGCCATGTCTTGTCTTGGTCATATAATAGAGACCAAGAACCATGTCCTGTGACGGCACAGTTACTGGACGACCATTTGAAGGTGATAAAATATTATTCGTAGATAACATTAAATTCTGAGACTCAAGCTGAGCTTTTTTGCTTAATGGAATATGAACAGCCATTTGGTCACCATCAAAGTCAGCGTTGAATGCTGAACATACTAATGGATGAACAGTAATAGCTTTACCTTCAACAAGCACGGGATAAAAGGCTTGAATACCAAGTCTATGCAATGTTGGTGCACGGTTCAATAGCACTGGACGATCTTTAACGACCTCTTCTAATACATCCCAAATTTCCGGCTCTAAATCTTCAACCATCTTTTTGGCAACACGTAAATTAGGAGCAATTTCCTGCTTTAATAGCGCACCATAAACATAGGACTTAAATAATTCTAATGCCATAATTTTTGGAATACCACATTGGTCCATACGTAATAATGGGTTAACCACAATTACAGAACGTCCTGAATAATCAACACGACGACCAAGTAAATTTTGACGGAATCGACCTTGCTTACCACGAAGCATTTCACTTAATGATTTAAGTGGTCTACGATTTGAACCACGAACAGGTTGTCCACGACGACCATTATCAATTAAAGCATCAACCGACTCTTGCAACATTCTTTTTTCATTTTTAATAATCACTGATGGAGCATCAATCTCAATCAGTCGTTGCAAACGAATATTTCTATTCAATACACGTCTATATAATTCATTTAAATCTGAACTTGCAAAACGACCCCCCTCAAGAGGTACCAACGGACGCAAATCAGGAGGCAATACCGGCAATACAGTCATCACCATCCATTCTGGACGTAAATTCGCTTGCAATAAGTTTGAAAAAACCTTCATACGACGCATAACTTTATGACGAACAGCAACAGAAGCAGTCTTTTTATATTCTTCTTCTAGCGTTACCACTTCTAACTTTAAATCCAACATGGACAGAAGTTCTTTTATAGCTTCTGCGCCATTTTCAGCTTTAAAATCAGTATCATCTAAATGTGCATCTTCATACTGATTTAATTCAGATGTTGATAGCAAAGTTTTTCGAGGATAAGGAGATTTCCCTTGATGAATCACAACATAGGCATCAAAATAAATAATACGCTCTAAATCCTTAACTGGAAGGTCAAGAATCAAACCTAAATAACTTGGAATACCTTTTAAGTACCAAATATGTGATACCGGCGCAACTAATTCAATATGACCCATGCGCTCACGACGAACGCGTGATTGAATAACTTCAACACCACATTTTTCACAAGTTACCCCACGGTGTTTCATACGTTTGTATTTTCCGCAATTGCATTCCCAGTCTTTTACTGGTCCAAAAATACGGGCACAAAACAAACCATCACGTTCAGGTTTTAAAGTACGATAGTTAATAGTCTCTATTTTTTTAACTTCACCATAAGATAATGATTTAATCTTATCAGGAGAAGCTAATCCAACTTTAATTGCATTAAATTGTGTAACGTTAACGTATTCTCTAAAACGTTCTAACATCTTGCTATTCACTGACTTTCTCCTTGCCGCTCTTGAACAAGTCAACTTGCAACGCTAAACTTTGAAGCTCTTTTATTAACACATTAAATGATTCTGGAACGCCCGGATCAGGAACTTCCTCACCCCGGACTATAGCTTCATATACTTTATGACGACCTGTTACATCATCAGATTTGTATGTAAGCATTTCTTGCAATGTATATGCTGCCCCATATGCTTCCAATGCCCAAACCTCCATTTCTCCAAGTCGCTGTCCACCCATTTGTGCTTTACCACCTAATGGTTGTTGCGTTACAAGTGAGTATGGTCCAACTGAACGCGCATGAAGCTTATCGTCAACCATATGATTTAATTTCATCATATAAATTGCACCAACTGTAACCGGCTGATCAAAATATTGACCGGTTCGACCATTTCTCAATTTAAATGCACCTGAAGTTGACAAACCTAATTCTTTTAATAATGGCTTAATGTCGTCATCATATGTTGCACCATCAAACACTGGTGTTTGGAATGAAACACCATGTTTTGCTGAACGTTTAGCCAATTCAATTATACCGTCATGCCCAAATTCTTTTTCAATTGAATCAATAATCTTTTTGCTGTAACATGTTGACAGTTCTTCCTTGATGTTTTTCATTCCATTATCAGCAATATATTTTGCTATTTTCTTTCCAAGTTCTTTACCGGCTAAGCCAAGAGCTGTCTCTAAAATCTGCCCTACGTTCATACGTGAAGGAACACCTACAGGATTCAATACAATATCAATTGTTGTACCGTCATCTAAATAAGGCATATCTTCTCGAGCAACAATAGTAGAAACTACACCTTTGTTACCGTGACGACCTGCAAGTTTATCACCAGCCGAAATTAAACGTTTCATGGCGATATATACTTTTACCATCTTAATTACACCTGATGGTAATGGATCACCTTTTTTCAATCTATTAGCATGCTCTTCTTTCAGGCCTGTTAATATACGAATCTGGTTTTCATAAGCATCTTTCAGCTCTTTAATTTCATCATTAACTGTTTTGCTCTTTGACTTTAAACCACAAACATCTTCAAAGGACAGGGCAGCAATAGCGTCTTTATTAAACGTTTTACCCTTAATCGCCTCTTTTATTGTATGCGTTGCAGGCTCATTATCATGTAGTAAACCACTCATTTTTTCACACAACATAACTTGTAATGTGTTTATATGATCTACAAAATCAAGCTCAAGTTTTTTTATTTGTTTATCAATTTCTTCTTTATAGCGTTTATCTTTTCTGATACCACTTCGAGAGAAAATTTTAACATCTGTAATAGTACCGGTTACTCCAGGCGGAACTCGTAATGAAGTGTCTCTTACTTCACGAGATTTTTCACCAAATATAGCTCGAAGCAATTTTTCTTCAGGTGAATATTGAATATCACCTTTTAATGTTACTTTACCGACTAAAATGTCACCCGGTTTTACTCGAGTACCAATACGAACAATGCCATCATCATCCAATCCGGATAATGCTGATTCACTGACATTTGGAATATCACGTGTAATCTCTTCAGGTCCAAGTTTTGTATCGCGAGCATCAATCACATATTCATCAATATGAACCGAAGTTAAAGCATCGTCGGCAACCAAACGTTCCGATAGAACAATAGCATCCTCAAAGTTATAACCGTTCCATGGCATAAATGCCACATTTAAGTTAGAACCAAGAGCTAATTCACCATGCTCAATAGAAGAACCGTCGGTTAAAATATCACCGGCCTTAACGTGATCACCACGCTTAATTACAGGGCGCTGATGAATCCATGTACTATAACTTGAACGTCTAAATTTTTGCAATGGATACGTGTCTATTCCTTGATGAATCCAGTCATCAGCAGAAATAAACTCTTTTTCATCTGTGCGAATAATTATTTTGTCAGATGAAACATACTCAACAATACCATCACGTTTTGCCACAATTGCACCGCCAGAATCTTTTGCAATCTCTTTTTCCATACCGGTACCAACAATTGGCGCCTGAGGACGGATAAGTGGTACTGCTTGGCGTTGCATATTTGCACCCATAAGCGCACGTGTAGCATCATCATGCTCTAAGAAAGGAATCAATGCTGATGATACAGACACCAACTGTTTTGGTGACAAATCGATAAAACTAATCCGATCTGCATCAACATACATAAAGTTACCCTGATGACGAGTAAAAACTTTATCTTCTTTAAGCTTTTGATCACTTGTTGTATCAACATCGGCTTGAGCAATATATTTATCTGATTCTTCAAACGCATCTAAAAAGACAACGTCATCCAATATTTTTTTATCTTTAACCGGACGATAAGCAGTTTCGATGAATCCTAAATCATTTACCATTGCATAAGTAGCAAGTGACGAAATCAAACCAACCGTTTGACCCTCAGGAGTTTCAATAGGACATATACGACCATAATGAGATGTATGTACATCACGAATTTCAAAAGTCGCACGATCTTTCATTACACCGCCGGGCCCAAGAGCAGATAAGCGACGTTTATGTGCAATTTCAGCCAATGGATTTGTTTGATCCATAAACTGAGACAATTGACCTAAACCAAAAAACTCTCGTAATACAGCACTTAGCGGCTTAACATTGAGAAAATCTTGAGGCATCAATGCACTATGTGCTTCTTGCATGCGGAAACGTTCACGTATAATACGATCTATTCGCAAGAAACCTAGGTATACTTGGTTACTCAATAATTCACCCACTAAGCGCACACGACGGTTTCCCAAATGATCGATATCATCCAGTTCACCTTCTCCACGCTCACGTAAATTAACCAAGTAACGAATTGTTGCAATGATATCTTCTTGTGTTAATGATACAATTTCTTCAGGTACTGATAGACCCAACTTGCGATTCATACGAATGCGCCCAACACGTGTCAGATCATAAAATCGAGAATTAAATAAAGCATTTTCAATGCGCTCTTTAATCTCTTTCAAAGAAGAGCTGTCACCCGGCCATACTTTTGCATGTAATTCTTTTAACGCTTCGTCTTGTGTCATAGTTGTATCTTGCGTCAACGTCATAGCAATAGTTGGCTGAAACACATAACCTGATGAACGTATTAAGTCGAAACTTATTTTTTTGCATTTACGGAATTGTTCGTAAAACTCTTCTGAAAAAACCTCACCTTGTTGTGCTATAATTTCACCAGTTTGTTCGTCAATTACATCTTTTCCAAATACACGATTAATCAGACTTGATTTGCGCAAGTAAAGATGATCAATTCCGCCTTTTTTCAACTGCTTCAGCATCTCTTTAGTGATACGTTTTCCAACAAATGCTTTTTCTTTATTTTCTGGCAACATTCCACGTTCAATACGCTGTCCCAACAATGAATCATCCAATATAGAATAAAATTCATCTTTTTCGAAATGAACAGTATCAAAATTATAGAACATTGAAATAATGTCATCGCGTGGAACACCCAATGCTTGCAGAAAAGTGGTCACAAGCAGTTTTTTCTTTTTATCAATGCGAATATACAGGTGGTCGCTACTGTCAAACTCAAAATCTAACCATGAACCACGCATCGGTATGATGCGAGCAAGATAATAAGGACGCCCACGATAATCTTTAACCTTTTTACTTTGTGAAAACACTACACCTGCAGATCTGTGTAATTGACTCACAATAACACGATCAACACCGTTAATTAAAAAGGTTCCTAAGTCCCCTAATTTAAAGCGGCCATGCTCCTCATATAAATCGGCCATGACCGGCACATCAGCAAAGAAAATGTCTTGTTCTTTAACATCTTGAATAGTTTTATTTTCTTTGTCATCAACTGCCCAAGTAATCAATTGAATTTTCACTTTCAGTGGCATAGCAAATGTTTGCCCCGATGAGCGACACTCATCAAGGGACATTGGCATTTTTATTACAACACGAGAGTGACAGTTTGGACATGTTTTATAACGGGCAGTTTTTTTTTGCGCATCAGTTAATCGAGAGCAACCGGATTTCTTAGTCTTGGCATCGATCCATTTATAACGGTTTTCAATACCAGTTAACTTTCCACACGTACAAGACCAACTTCCTAATTCATAACTGACATATTCCAATGACATACGATCTTCATATTCAATTGGAAAAATATCACGCAAGACTTTTTCGAGCCCAATTTGTTTACGTTCCTCAGGTAAATAATCCAATTGTACAAAATCATTAAATGACGAAGATTGAATCTCAATCAAATTTGGAACAGGGACGATGTCCTTTATTTTGCCAAATAATTTACGAATATTAATCTTGCCCGTATGCAAGTTAGACATTCAGTTGCTCCTTGTATTAGCACTAAAAAAATATTTAATACGTTCAATAAACTGATGCGTTTAATTCAATAATTTAAACTTTATTAAGAAAGCTGTACTTTCGCTCCAGCTGCTTCTAAAGCTTCTTTCATTTTATTTGCATCTTCTTTAGCTACGTTTTCACCAATAACAGTCGGTGCTTCTTCAACAGCTTTTTTAGCATCTGACAAGCTCAACTGAGTTACAGAACGTAATGCTTTAATTGCTTTAATTTTTTCAGAACCAGCTTCTTGTAAAGTCACTTTAAATTCTGACTTTTCTACAACAGCTTCTTCAGCAGTTGCTCCAGCAGCAGGTGCAGCAGCAGTAGGCATTGCAGCCGAAACGCCAAATTTTTCTTCTAATGATTTTACAAAATCAGCCAAATCTAAAACAGACATATTGCCTATTTCATCAATCAATTTATCATATGACTTTGATGCCATGTTAGTTCTCCACAATTATACAATTATGATTTAACAAATTCACTTAGTAACACTTCTTCTTAGTAATAGATTAAGAGATGCATCACTCCTTAACATATTACTGTTTTTTTTCCCCAATCCGAGTCAACGCCCAAAGCAGTTTGAGCTGCATCATAGTAAGAGCTCGCGCCAATCCTGTTATAGGAGCATTCAATGTACCACACAATTGAGCCAAAAGAACCTCTTTTGTAGGCAAAGATGCAATTCTAACTACATCCGCTTGAGTCAATAAATTTTGATCCAAACTTCCGACAATAATGGACAATGCCTCATTATCTTTAGCGAAATCACTCAAAATCTTTGCAACTGATGGTGCTTCTTGATTGGCAAATACCAAACCAACTTGCTCTTTAAAATATGGAACCATAACTTCAGCGTCAGGATTTCCATCTGCGGCTAATTTCATTAAACGTGCTTTAGTAACTTTTAAGGTTGCCCCTTCAGCACGTAAATCATTACGCAATTTTTGCATTTGCTCTACAGTCAAACCAGGATATTTAACAACAAATGAAGCATTACTTTGAGCAAAACTATCTTTTAGCGATGCGACTACCGCAGCTTTCTGTTCACGATTCATAGTTTTCTAGTTCCTCAGCTATAATACATCTTCAGGATTAACCGAGATGCCAGGCCCCATAGTGGAAGATATACTTATTTTTTTAAGGTATTTACCTTTTGATGCCGCTGGCTTTGCAGACATAATAGCTTTAACAAATGATTTGAAATTTTCATGTAACTTATCAGTATCAAAAGACACCTTACCAAAGCTAAAATGAACAATTCCTTGTTTATCATTTTTGAAAAATGCACGTCCTTTTTTGAGCTCGTCTACAATAGCAGCAACCTCAAAAGTAACTGTACCTAATTTTTTATTAGGCAACAGTCCTCGTGGACCAAGCAATTTAGCTAATTTACCAACTGCAGCCATTAAATCTGGAGTTGAAACGGCGTAATCAAACTCCATCCATCCATTTTTAATCTTTTCAATCAAATCTTCAGCTCCAACAAAGTCTGCTCCGGCTTTTTCAGCCTCTTGAGCATGATCGCCTTTAGCAAAAACGATAACACGCGGCACTTTCCCTCTGCCATGCGGCAAAACGACCGATCCGCGTACACCTTGGTCACCCTTTGAAGCATCAATGCCAAGATTGACTGATACATCAACTGATTCATTAAATTTTGTAAAAACAGCTTTTTTAACCTTATCCAATGCTTCTTTAACAGAAACAGGAGTAGGGCTTTCTACTGATTGTCGAGCTTCGATATATTTTTTTCCGTGTTTGGACATATGTATTTCCTCGAGTTATCCGTCGATAACATCAACCCCCATACTTCTGGCGCTACCGGCAACAATTTTTTTTGCTTGCTCAATATCGACAGCATTCAAATCGGGCATTTTTACTTTTGCGATTTCTTCAACATCTTTCCATGTCAACTTGCCAACTTTATCAACATTAGGTCTTGAAGAACCTTTTTTTGCTGAAACTTTCTTTTTAATTAGCTCAGTTGTCGGTTGTGTTTTAGTAATAAAACTAAATGATCTATCAGTATACACCGTAATGATTACGGGAACAATCTCACCTCGTCTACTAGACGTCGCAGCATTAAATTGCTTGCAGAAGTCCATAATGTTTGCACCCTGTTGCCCAAGCGATGAACCGACTGGCGGCGCAGGTGTTGCACCTCCACCAGGAATTTGCAATTTAATTTGTGCTTTAATTGGTTTTGCCATCTTTAACCTATAGTATTAAACATTTCTTATCGTTTAACTTGATTAAACCCTAACTCAACAGGCGTCATACGGCCAAAAATACTGACCATAACTGTGAGCTTTTCACTTTCTTGATCAACTTTATCGATGATCCCAACAAATCCTGCAAATGGTCCTTCTTCAATATCGACCTCTTGCCCCTCGGCAAATTCTGCTTTATCAGTTGAAACAACGACCTCCCCCTTCATTTGGGAAACAATTCGATCAATTTCTTTCTTTGTTATTGGTATCGGATTTTTTCCACCTAAAAAGCGCAAAACACGCAAACTTGATGTAACCAATCGAATAGTCTCAGGCCTAGCTTCCATTTCAACAAGGACATAACCAGGAAATAGTTGCTCGTCAGTTGACTCTTGAGCCTGAAAAAAACTTTTCATTTTGGCTGAAGGAACCAAAATCTGACCAAAATCTTCTTCTAACTCTTTCTTTTTTATCTGCTTTTCAAGATCAGCTTTGATTGCATCTTCATATCCAGCATAAACTTGAGCAACGTACCATTGTTTCATTCGACCATATCCTAACTTTTATCTGAGGCCTTGATAGGTCAACACCCATCGCATCAATTGAGAAAACATCGAATCAATAAAAAAAAGATAGATAGAAAAAAGCGCTATGAGCACCAGTACAACAATTGTTGAACCTATCCAATCATCAAATTTTGGCCAAACAACTTTTGCTAACTCAACGCGCACTTGACTTAAGAACAGTACAATATCTTTCATAGTCCATCCACAATCTATTTTCTAAAAAAATTTTTTCGCCCATACTCTCGATTTTGGCAGGCCAGGAGGGATTCGAACCCCCAACCATCAGATTTGGAGTCTGCCGCTCTACCGTTCGAGCTACTGGCCTAATTACTACTTCGATTCCCTGAAAATCACATGCTTTCGAAGCACACGATCATACTTTTTTAATTCAAGTCTTCCAGGGGTATTTTTTTTGCTTTTTGTTGTTGTGTACGTATCAGCACTCTCAGTGCTACGAAGCGTGATCACAAAACGATTTTCTTTTTTTGCCATGCTAAGCCTACTATAAATTTACGAAAATCTACCGTCAGATGGAGCCTATGGAGCCCGCGATCGGATTTGAACCGATGACCTCTCCCTTACCAAGGAAGTGCTCTACCGACTGAGCTACGTGGGCGATTCCAATACTCATTTATATTAGAGTAAATAAAAAAAAGAAAAAAAACAAATTATTTTTTTTCTTTTTAAGTCGAATAAAATGGAGCTGGCGACTAGATTCGAACTAGCGACCTGCTGATTACAAATCAGCTGCTCTACCAACTGAGCTACGCCAGCCAACTCATTTTTATTATTTTGGAGCGGGAAACGGGACTCGAACCCGTAACCTACAGCTTGGAAGGCTGTCGCTCTAGCCAATTGAGCTACTCCCGCTTTCCAACCTTATTTCAAACAACTTATTTTAATTTGCATCTGCAAATATTAATCTAATTTTCTATTTTCACAAAATGATAAAGTTTTATTAGCTTAACCATTTTTTAAAAAAAATCTACCAACACTTAAATACAATTTATTTAAGCCATGCGAATCTTCACTATAAAAGCAAAGTATGGCATGCCACACGAAGCTCTGCAAAGAAGTCCAGTCTACGCTTATCCACGTCTTCCGACTTGACAAGCTACGACGGACAACCTTCGCCCTTTATGGCAAAAACTATCTTAACAATTAATGTCAAATTCTTTTTTCAAAGTTGACCTGCCAACCGAAGCCTTGGCGAAGGTTGGTGGCGAGAGCAGGATTCGAACCTGCGAAGGCTAAGCCAACGGATTTACAGTCCGTCCCCTTTGACCGCTCGGGAATCTCGCCTGAATGTCAAATAAAACTTGTTATCCTATAATATTGCTTTTTTAAAGAGATTTCAACTAAAATTTAATGTTTTTTTAGCTTTTTACTACATTTCTTGCTCTAACACCGCCTTGACCAGCTGAAGAACCGCCATTCTTTCGCACTATTGAGGACAATGAAGATCTTTTTTGAGTTGACGCACGTTCTTTCATTTCTTTTTGCAATTCACCGACATCATGCAACTTAAATGCTCCTGTTTTATTACGTTCTGCATGTAAAATCGCTAAATCTTTTGTAACATCTTGTGTATCAACCGGAAGTAATGTCCGACCCTTTTTGACCGTTCCTGCATCATCTATGCGATGCACAGTCAAACCATCAGGAGTTAAACGGAGCACAAAAGAATGATCCCCTTTGTCCATCAAATAATGATTTTCTTCAACTTCTTTTGTAGTAATTTCTGCCGCTGCTTTTCTTTCAGAAATTGTAAATAAAACTGCAACCTTCCGCAACTCATTCGGTTTTATAAAATATCTATGGCCTTTGGGTGTAATAAATAGAACTCGATGATGCCCTTTGTTATAAATAGAATCTATTATACAATTTCCAAATGTAGCAGCTTCACTTTTCTTACTTTTACTGCGATGCCTTTTGGTATGTTTTTTTTCTACTGCAGATTCTTGAGATGCACCATAAGCAAGTGGCGCTAAACAACCTATCAACAATGAAACCAAAACTACTTTTTTCATGACAGATTCCTCTTTAGTTAATCATGAATAAAAATTAAGACTACCATCATCTATCATGATTTTTTTATATTTACAAGAAACATTCAAGAAAAAATAATAACCTATCTTTTTCGTTTTTCTTTATAAGCTCGATTGTATGCAGGACGAACTTGGGTATAATCAACAGCCCCCTCAGGCGGCGAATGCACCACAACTCCTGACACAGCACTTTGTTGCTTAGCTAACACAGTTTGACACAATGCAGTAAACGGAACACCTTTACCTGATTTATGGCCAAATTTCAACACAAAATAAATATCACCGAGCCGAGGATAAGGCATACTTTGCACCGCAACAGATACATCTTCATATTCACCTTCACTTCGGCCGTATTCACGCACTACAATCTTTTCTGACACATCTGATTTCCTAAATATACTATATCTATATTTACCGATACATAACATTACACCCAAATCTAGAGGATTTGTCGGCACTTTAATATTAATGTCATCTTTAAATCGTCCGGCATAAAGCATGCCCTGACAACCATACTTACCTTCCTGCATGCATGAAAAACCGACCGGATTATGCGTCCCTCCACCAATAAACTTTTTATCCTTATTTTCTAACCGTTTTAATACCAAATTAAAACTGCTTGCCTCACATTCGTCATCAGAAGAACCGCCATCAAAAGCACACAAAAAACCCGGATACAAAGACAATAACAAAAACATTTCCCACTTACGCATTACACCATCTCCCTTAAAAGGATTAAACGTTAAACATGCTATGCTGTGTTATAAATAATATGCTGGAAAAAGTCTAGAATAATTAAGACAAGAAAATCAATTCATTTACCAGAAGCCGTTTCTTGCAATATTTCATGAATTTCTTCAATACAACTGGAACATCCGGTGCCAACCATTAACTGCTCTTGTAAACAATCAAAATCTTCACACCCATCGTTTATCGCTTGCACAATCTCTGAATACATCACCCCATAACAAATGCACACCAAATAATCAGGTTTCTGTTCTAACGGACTTTTTAATTCACTCATAACAACTCTTTATTAATATGTAAAACACGTCTATCTATGCCTTCATAATCGATAACAACATGACAAGTTGGCACCAACTTAAGCAACGGATTTATAATTTCCGGCCATTCAACAAATACCATATCTTCATCTAAATACTCATCAAAACCTGCTGCAATAAACTCATCTATATTGTTCAATCGATACAAATCAAAATGAACAAAACGCTCATTTGCCTCATTGCCATACATATTCATATAGGCAAATGTTGGACTGGTGATTTCATCCTTGATGCCAAGGGCCTTTCCTAATGCACGAATAAGTGTCGTTTTACCAGCACCCAAAGGTCCGGTAAATGTAACAACTTTACATCCGACAAGTTCATTTTTGAGTTTTTGCGCAACCAAATCAACCTCATTGGCGCCATATATTATCTTATTCATTTGTTATAGCTTCTTTAATTTTTGCATACGTTTACGTTCTTTTTTTGATGCTTTTTGTGATGCAGCCTTTCGCTCATCAATCGGGCTTCGCATATCATCAGCTTTTAAAGGTACGCGTGTCTGACGCATGAGTGCATCAACCATCTCATCTGAATCTGAAGAAATTTTAATCGCCTGATCTGTTTTTTTTAATGGCGCTTTATCCATTTGATGTTCAACCAATAACGCATGGAAATCTTGCGCAGTCACCGATTCAACAGCATAATACTGCGCCGCTAAACATAGCTCACGATCCGATGAAGCTAACATCATACTCTGACCTTGATGCTTTTTAATATAACGCATAATAATATCATCAGCTGAATCATTAGGACCGGAATACTTCACGGTAATCCCCTTTTGTTGTTCAGTAGAAGGAAATAGAAATGGTCCGGCATCAAAAACAACAATCACTTTATTTTTTTTACGCTTTGCATAAGCAGCAAGCAGACCTATAAAATGCTTGCGCTCATTTTCATTTACACGATCTGTTTTAACCATTGCATACAATACGTTATAAGCATCAACTATCACTTTCACCGATTAATCCTTTTGCAAAATAATTGATTTCAATATAACAAAATAGTATTGATATAAAAACAGATCAAACATCTGCATTCCTTTTTATCGCAATAAACCTAACAGGAGCTTCAACTAAATTATTAGCTTTAATTGGCAAAACATAAGCAACAAAGCCTATTTGATCGATATTCTGCAAATTTGCTACATTCTCCACAATATACTTATTGGCACCCAATAGTTTTTCATGCACCGGAAACAACGCTGTGGAACAATCCGGCGACAATGTATCAATACCCATTCCTGCAACATCCCGTTGCAAAAGTATATCTCCAACGTCAGCGGAAACTGAAGGAAAATGCATTCTGCTTTTTGCATCACAATTACGATATAATTGAGCATCATGCCAACGATCGGACCATCCGGTATGAAAAACAACCAAACTTTCGGCATCTATTTTTCCAAACTTTTGCTCAAAAGCCTGTATATCTTTTGATGAAACCACATAGTCATAATTATTGTTGACCTTATGACGCACATCAACAACAAGTAACGGCGCAATTAACTGACTCAAAGAAATATCTTCCACTTCCATTGCGCCCGAAAAAAAATGTGCCGGCGCATCAATATGCGTACCAATCCCTGCATGCATCTTAATATCCTGGACTCTACATCCCTGATCATAATCCAACTTTATTTTTGATGCAAAACCACAGCTACCTGTCCATGTTGGCACGCTACTATGCAAGGTATGCGTTAGATCAACTATTATTTTTTCCATTATTAATATCCATTTTATTTAATAAAACAAAGCATTCTATTTTGTACTTGATGAATTTGTAGTATATTGATCCTACATTGAGATCTCAAATACAAAAAGGTAACCTATGTCTCAACTGACACATATGCGTCAACGCATAAAAGCTATTAAAACTATTAAAAAAATTACGCATGCTATGCGTTTAATCTCCATGTCCACACACTCGCGTATGAAACATCAAGAAGAACCGATAAAACTTTATCAACAAAAAATAATGGAATTATTTGCTTCAGCACGAGCTCTATCACCACTGTATCACAATCCCACTTTAGAGCCCAAACAACCATTAAATAAACATCCTCTGGTTATATTGATTGGCTCACAAAAAGGGCTATGCGGCAGCTTTAATTCAAATTTATTTCAGCTATTTAACTTGCAAATACTTAACCAAAAAACAAAACCTTCAATTATTACCGTTGGCAAACAAGCAACACAATATATCCATAAACAAAAGCTCGGAACCCTCATTTCTTTTTATGACACATTTGGCTTGCACAACTTGCTTACAATTGCTGATAGCCTATTACAAGAAATTACACAGGCAAAAAAACAGTATAGCTCAGTGACATTATTCAGCAATACTGCCCCTTCATTCTTTATGCAAAGACCAAAAGCAGAGCAAATCATTCCCGCACAACTTTCACCAAATACCGCAAAACATCCTGAATATGAATTTGAGCAGTCGTCACATAAAATATTAGACTATCTTTCAGAGCAATATCTACTATCACATATTCAGCATGCACTGTTTCAATCACTGATAGCAGAGCATTCAGCACGCTTTGTTTCTATGGACAGCTCAACCCGAAACGCCGAAACATTGCTCGAGCAAATGCAACTTAATTATAACAAATTGCGACAGGCAAAAATCACACGCGAATTAACTGAATTAAGCTCTTTCTTTCTTACATAACCACAAGGCTAAATATTTTTATAAAGCAACCACATGCATACTGCAAGCATCGCATTGACAAAAGCTCCCCAAGCAATATCCAGCATCGTGACTGAAAGAGGCCAACCTTTGAGCAAACTGTAGTTGGTAAGGTCGTAAACGGCATATAATACTAATCCAAATAAAGCTCCATACCATAGAGCATGCATAAAGCTTTTGTCTTTTATAATCGGTAAGACAAAAACATAAGAACCCAATACAATGAAAAACCATACTAATAACGCCGCCCACCAAACAACATTATATCTGCCGTCAGAATAGCGTAACAACGGACTTAACTTCTCAACATATTGATCACGAGCTAAATACCCTATCCATACAAGATCCATAACAACAAAAAATATCCACGAAATAAACAAAATCAATACAGACTTCAACATACTGCACACCTCATACATGAAAGTTATTATTTTCATCTGAGTATACACAACACCTTCTCTGACATGTCTAGAAATAACTATTGTTTTTTTTCAAAAAATCTTTGAGGTTCTTGCAGAGATACCATTTGATGCTGTCCTAATTCAATCAGTGCTCCCAAAAATTGCAGCTTGCTTTCCAATGCATCATATGCACGTTGCCAATGATGGACTCCAGTCATAACAGTATTGCCTTGCGCAACCAATCCTGCCAACACTAATGCACATGAAGCACGAATATCAGGAGCAATTACCGGACAACCATATAGTTGCTCAACGCCGGTTATCATTACCTTTTGATCATGCAACACTTTTATTTCAGCACCCATTTTTTGCAATTCGCGCACATGCATTAACCTATTTTCAAATACCGTTTCTTCAACAATACTTACTCCATCAGCAACAACTTGCGCTGCCATCATTGGAGCCTGAAGATCGGTAGGAAACTGTGGATACGGACCGGTTTTGAAAGAGACCGCTTTCGGTTCTTTAGTTGCACGTAAACTAACGCCAATATCATTGGCACCAATTTGAATATGATGCCCCATCTGACTTAATTTTTGTAAAAAAACTTCCATTGCAAATGCAGGGGCTTGCGGAATGTCAATGGTCCCGCCCGTTATTGCAGCAGCCAAAAGTAAAGCTCCTGCTTCCAAACGATCATTAATAACCGTATGCTCAATTGAACGCAGCTCAATTCCCCCCTCAATTTCAATAGTCGCGGGAGCAGTAACTTGAATCTGTGCACCCATTTTTTGCAACACTTTTATCAAATCCAAAACTTCCGGCTCAAGTGCAGCATTTATAATTTTCGTTTTGCCTTGCACACATGTCGCAAGCATCATCACATTTTCTGTTGCACCAACAGAAGGATAATCTAATACGATTTTCTGTGGTGTTGTACTACCAATTGACGTATTTAATGTTTCACCACACTCTGAAATTACAACTCCCATTTTTTCAAAGTTACTCAAATGCAAATCAATTGGGCGAGAACCAATAGTGCATCCACCGGGCAATGCAATATTAGCTTTGCCAAAACGTGCAAGTAGCGGGCCCATAACTAAAATTGATGCACGCATTTTCTTCATAATAGCATGCTCAACATCCCAACAATTAAGTTCTGAAGTATCAACATACAACGTTTGCATTTGGGCTACATATTTGACTTGTGCGCCAAGTTGTTGCAAAAGAATAATCATGTTACGTACATCTGTAGAAAATGGCACATTGGACAAAATTGACTCACCTTTGGTTAAAATTAATGATGCCATAATAACCAATACGGCATTTTTGGCACCGGTAAGCTCAACTTGCCCATTAAGCGGCGGCGATTTTTCAATAACAAGTTGCGTGTACTGTTTCATGTAATCCTTTTTAGTAACTTTTATTCTTTGCTATAGGCATATTTTTTTTGTCTCATAAAGTGCTCTACTACATCTTTTGGCCATACAGCATCAACATCTACTACTTTATCATTTGATTTGACTGGATAATAATGAGGATACAACGACGCAATAACAACTAAATCACCAGCAACAGCTTTATCATTCCGTTGTAAAATATCTCGATGCTCAGGATTACGCATAGTTATACCATACTTTTTCATCATCACAGTAAGCGCTTGACCATCACCAGTTGATTTTATACGTTGCACTTCTTGTGCTAATGCAACTATATTTTTTTTAACTTGTTCTACGTCATCAATTTCAAATCCTAAAACTTGATAGGTTTCTCCTTCGACCTCAACATTTTCTTTAAGTAATTGTAAACCACCACCATCAAGAAGAAAATTCAGTATTGTTGTATTTGCTTGGGCATGTGCTCCTCGAATCTCATTACTTTTTTTTGATTGAGAAAGCAATCTACTTAAGCCGGTCCATACCATACCTTTGATGAGCTCTTTGATTAAGCGCTCTTTACCTATCTTTTCAGGCCAATCCTTGTATAATCCGGCTTGAGCAAGTTCGTCAAAATTAAATACACTGGTGTACAAAGAAATAATTTCTGCTCGTAACTCTTCTAAACTTTGCCCATACTTTCCCAATAGCTCGTTATTGTTTATACTGGTAACATCAATGGTATCGCCAATGTTATATGCTTTATTTCCTATAACAAGTTTATCTCCATCACGAAATGTATGCTTATGCAAACGGCCACTGCCATGTCCTAATGTTTCATGCAGTATACATCCAAGGTTCCAAATATCATCACCTAATTTACCTTCAGGATCATGCTCTTTTAGCCACTCAACCTGCTTTGGAAGACTAAACAAAGCACGAGCTAATGCAGGGTTAGTTAATTGCTTTAATCCTTTTTCTGAGTGATAAATAATTTGCTTTGAACCATGTTGCGTTCGTAATTCATCATAGTTTGGCAAGCAATACGCTGCAAGAATCTCTAAAGGCCCTAATTCGCCTGTTGCAAATAAAGCGATATTAATAGATGCATTAGGTATTGCTGAAAGATCATCCAAGCTCTTCCTTTTGTATTCATCTGGAAAAGGTAACTTTCCTTCTAAAGATGGCAATAATGCATTAAGCATCTTCATATCAATTGTCTTTGCAGTGACTTCTGCTTGAAATCCACCTCTGTATTGTTTTGGATCAAGATATACTTCAATCCAACCAAAATTATAGTCAAGCTTATTATGTGTTTTTATCCATTCAACTGAATGCTGTTTAAATAGCTCTTCATCACCTGTTTTCAAAAATTGTATTAAGTAGTCTAAACTACGCTCAGTATGTATATCAAACAACTGCGGATAATGCCGCACATGCTCATATGCTTTTTGTAACCAATGCACAGCAACCTCTAACTCTTGGGAGCATCTTCCGCCAACTTTATACACATTAACATGTGGACAACGCTCATCATCTACATATGCAACGTCAAAATAAGCATTGATTTGAGAACGTTTATCTTCAGGCAAAGATACGAAATCCTGCTCAGTGAAATCTGGATGATATATATTTATAGCACTTTCAGCAATATCACCATCTACACAAAGAGTTTTCTCAACTTCATTATCAAATATCGAACTCAGCAAATGATTAATTGATTTATTGCTTCCAATAACGGAAATCACTTTCTGTAAGTTTTCAGGTGTTATGAGTTGACATTTTAAATCTAATGGAGTTCTTTTTTGTTCATATTCATCATGTAAAAAATACTGGCCATGATTTGTCCACAAGTAAACGAGATAGGTAATAACCTCATTGGTAAAATCTTCAACAGAAAAATCTAATTGACACTCCATTTTTTTGAGCTGTTCACGCTGCTCTAAAATAGATTCAAAGAGGTCCATAATTTCAACTGCATGGCGATGTATTTGGTGTGAACACAGGTAATGTCCAGGTAAACTTGCACGATAAAGATAATATAAAAAAATACGCTCTTCAGGATGTAATGTATTGAAAATTTCATCAATTCCAGATTTATATTGCACGGCAATTTCATGAAATGTTTGCAATCCTTTTGGAGGCGGACTTAATTTTGCTTGTATTGATAATACCATCAATACAAACAAGAAATATCGATACATTATTTTCATTCAATTCTCCACACTTATTTAGATTATTTGAAATGAAAATAAGTCTATCGTTTTTTTTAAAAATGTATAAAAAGAGAAAAAACAAGGGATTCATTATCACACAAATTTCAAAAATACCTTTCTACAAAATAGAGCAAGAGCGGTAATAGAGAGAAGCTCCTACTAATGCTGTTGATGCAGCTGCACTTACATATCCAATTGTTTCATGATTTTGTTCTTGAGTTAGCAGATCTTCATATGTTTTGCGTAATGCTTTAGGATCTGGTTGATACTGCTGTTTTTCTTCAGATGTAAGCTTTTCTCCTGCTAAGTCTAATTGAGTCCTAAGAATTTTTTTAACAAGCTCTTTTTTTTCCGGATGTCGATCACATATCGAAATATGATCATAACCCTCAAAAGGTACAAAATACACATTATTATTACCATGACTACGTAAACCATAATAAAGTGCCTGTGCATCCTTAAATGAAAGTTGTTGATCCTTTTTAGAATGCATAATGATAATCGGTACATCACTGCAAATATCAGCTATGGATTTAATGGGTTGCTTTCCAGCAGGCCAATAACGAGGATAAACTGCTTTTGCAGCATATGGTACTACATAACGTGATCCTGGAGCACTTTCAACACTGTTCCATCCCATAAGGGGACCGGTTACTGTATGCATAATTGCACTATTTCCACTTGCCAATACTGCCTCAAGAATAATCGCTTTAATTTTTGATTGCTCAGCGGCGCTTAACATAGCACAATAATTTAATGTGGTTGCAGTACCTTGAGAGGTTGCATGAATTATAACATTATCTTTTTGATCAATAGCACTTTTTAAATGCTTTATACATACGCTTTGACCTAAGTCTGGGCTATTAATCGACCCCAAAGGAGTGGTCACTTGTTCAACGATATCAGGTGATACGCCAAGTATCTGTGCCACATACTGTCTACTACTTCCCAAGCCATTCTGACCAGGAACCGCACAAACAGTGTACCCTGTTAAATCAAGAGTGCTTTCTCGTAGTTGACTACTGTAATCAAAATCAAGAGTATAGTTCTTGCTCAAGCAACTTTGATCATCCGCACTATAGGCAATCGAAACATATAAAGTGAGGGATATAAATAACAGGGAAAGTTTAATATATGGCATAAAAGCCTCCTTAATAGTGAATAACATCATAGTTTATATTTTTTCAACCGTTCAATCTCCTTTTTAGTAAGACGTCGTGATTCGCCACGAGCGAGCCCACGCTTTGTAATCCCACCAAAAGAAATCCGCTCCAGTTTTTCGACAATCAAACCCATATGCTCAAACATACGACGAACAATACGATTTCTACCACTATGTAATGTAACACGAATCTTGTTCTTCTTTGGACCCGGAATAAGGTAAAGATCATCGACCGCAATAACACCGTCCTCTAAACGAATACCTTTTTTAAGTTGATCTAATGCTTCAGGATAAATATCTTTATGCAATGTTACTTCATACATTTTTGGGATACGACTTGAAGGATGTGCCATTTTTTGTGCAAAATAACCGTCATTTGTTAAAATCAATACACCGGTTGTATTAATATCTAACCTGCCAACCGGATAGATACGTTGCTTTTGTGGCAATTTAATAAGATCCACAACAGCTGTTCTACCTTTTTCATCAGCTACCGTTGTCACTACCCCTTTTGGCTTATTCATCAATACATAAATAGGCTCTTCTTTTTGAATCAATCTATTTTTCACTTTTACTGAATGATCTGAAGTAACCTTAAAACCGGGCTCTCTTACTACCTTACCACTCACTTTTACATGACCATCTTTGATTAATTCAACCGCATTACGCCGTGAACAAACACCTGCTTGAGCAATATATTTATTCAATGGCATATGGTTTTCATCTTTTTCTGGTTCAACAGCTTTTTTCAGTTTTTTATGTGTCATCGCTCATTTTGCCTTTATTAATTTACAATATCATCTATTTTAGTATATCATTAATCAACAAAAATGGCATTTTTCCATAATGTTTTTATAGGAGAACAGTACATGAAAGAAATATTAACCATTATATTCATATGGCTTAATCCTATCACTATATATGCAGCCGCACAGGTATTTCCAATAATTCCAGATAGCCAATTAACCATTGAACATTTCATATTCAAAGTTGGTATTAAACCGGAAAAAATCCTCGAATCTCAAATCGCCACCTATCAAGATCTCAATGAACTACCCACAATTATAAAAAATACGCAAGCATATATAACAAAAGCTACAACAGCAATATTTACTCAACTACCCAAAAATGATACCGAATTTGAACAATCACTACATCTATTCATTGTTACACAAGCACTCAACAGAATACTACTCCAAGGATTCAGGCCTGAATCAGCTCTTTTTGAAATGCGTCAACAAGATACCTATAAACGTTATATAGAGTTACACAAAACAAAAGGCAGCTCTGATAAAATAACAACATTAGCCATTTGGTTAAAGGCGTTTAAAAAAAAACAAAAAAACAAAGAAATTCCACATAATAAGAAAGAACTAATCAAAGCTATAGATCAAAAATTCAGACCATTGAATCAACAAATAGAATCAAACCCCAAAGCAATAAAAAAACTGATAGAGGAAAAACGTAAAAAGTTTATTTCTTCACTAAACTCAGGCCAGATGGCATTAAACAGCCTCAGTAAAAATTTTGAACTATCTGAACAACCAATGGTGAGTTTTTTTGAACGACAAAAAGCGCAACTTACTGAGCAGTGTATCTTACAGTGACAAACTTTCTTATCCACTAAATATTGATAAATATAGCATATCAAGTATGCTCAAAAATATCTAAACTTATGAAAACCTTAAGGAACAACAATGCAATACCCCCAAATTCGTCCTGAATATATTCAATATGCTATCCGCTTTGGTAAAATAGCTTTCATTATACTTCTTGGTTTGAGCGGCATTCATATCTTACGTAAAATAATCAAAAAACATCTCCTAAAACTATACCCCGATGCATTGCGTGTAAATGTCATTGTACGGTTAATCTCATACTTTTTATTTTTCTTAGTTGCCACAATTGCACTGCAAGAGATTGGCATTGATATGACTGCACTAATTGGAGCTGCCGGCGTTGTCGGTGTTGCAATCGGTTTTGCTGCACAAACAAGTGTTGCCAATATTATCAGTGGCCTATTTTTAACTCTAGAGCACCCATTTGAACTAAATGACACCATCATTATCAATACTATTGAAGGTCAAATCAAGGCGGTCAATCTATTTGCAGTTACTATTCGTACATCCGATAACAAAATCGTACGCATACCAAACGAACAAGTACTCAAAAGTAACATCTATAATATAACCAAAAACAAAAATCGTCGCTTTGAAAGCAATATTAATTTAGCACCTGAAGCAAGCATTCAACAAGCAATCGGAGTTATTAAAGAACTCGCTACTCAAAAAGATTATCTATTAAATGAGCTCGCACCATTTATTGCAATTAAAGAAGTAGCAGGAAATTATAGCCGCTTATTTATTGGAGTCTGGACTACACAAAAAAATTGGGAGACTACTCGTGCTCATTTTTTATCTGATTTAAAAATGGCATTAGCTAAAAATGATATTCAACTCGCAATATCACCAATCATTTGCAAATCATAGCTTCATCTTTACATTGTTTACATTTGGGAGTATTTCTTAAATGAGTAATAATTCCTATTTTCAATGTAAAAAAAAGGTGATTTATGCAAGCAAAAAACATACTATTTTTTGTATTGGTATATTCAGTTACCATAATACAAGCACAACATGAATTTAATTTCATCAAACCATTTAATCAAATCGGTTTAGATGACATCATGTCAGTCGGGGGTAAAAACGCCTCACTAGGACAAATGATAAGTCACTTATCAAAGCAAGGCATTCGTATTCCAAATGGGTTTGCAATTACCGCTGATGCTTATTGGCATTTCCTGCAAGAAAACAAACTAGATAAAGTCATCAAGCAACTTATTAAGCAATGCACCCATGCAGACTTACATTCGGTTGCCAATAAAATTCGTACGATGATTATCAATGCAAAAGTTCCTTCATTGTTAGCACACGAAATTACTGATGCCTATCGAAATTTATGCGCCATGTATGGCAATGAACAGCTCGATGTTGCAGTCCGTTCATCAGGTACAGCTGAAGATTTGCCCAATGCATCATTTGCAGGTCAACAAGACACCTATTTAAATGTTCGTGGCACCGATGCTATTTTGCATAACTATAAAAAATGCATTGCATCATTGTTCAATGAGCGTGCAATTTTATATCGTATCGAGCAAGGATTCGATTCATTCGATGTTGCACTATCAGTTGGCGTACAAAAAATGGTTCGTTCTGATTTAGCTTGTTCAGGAGTAGCTTTTTCACTTGATACCGAAAGCGGTTTTGCTGAAACAATCACCATAAATGGCTCATACGGCCTTGGTGAAATGATAGTACAAGGCACCGTAACACCAGATGAATTTCGCGTATACAAACCAACACTCAAACAAAAATTTAATGCAATCATTAACAAAACACTCGGCAATAAAACTATTCAAATGATTTATGAAGGCACAAATAAAGGGGTCAAAGAGATTGAAGTCCCTGAACTTGACCAAAAATTATTCTGTTTAACTGATAATGAAATTTTATATTTAGCTGAAATGATCTGTAAAATTGAAGAACATTATTCACAACTGTATGACCACTGGACACCCATGGATATTGAATGGGCAAAGGATGGCATTGACGGCAATATATATATTGTACAAGCTCGCCCGGAAACCGTTCATGCACAGCGCAAACAAAATGGTAACGTGCTCACTACCTACCGTTTAAATCCCGATAAAAAACTCAAAAGCATTGCTTCAGGCCAAAGCGTTGGACAACATATTGTTTCCGGCATTGCTCATGTTATTGATGATATTGATCAAGCTAATTTATTAAAAGAAGGCGAAATTTTGGTCACCTCTATGACCGATCCTGATTGGGTTCCTGCAATGAAAAAAGCTGGTGGAATTATTACCAATCATGGAGGCCGTACCTGCCATGCAGCAATTGTTAGCCGTGAACTCGGCGTCCCTGCTCTTGTTGGCACCGGCAATGCAACACAAAAAATCCATACCGGAGACCTCATCACTCTTGACTGCTCACAAGGCCATGTTGGATTAGTATATGCAGGTGCAATACCATTCCAAAAAGAAGAAATCTATTTAGAGACATTACCCGAACTACCGGTTAAAGTTATGGTCAATATTGCAGAGCCAAGTAATGCTTTTAACACCGCAATGTTACCCGTTGCCGGTGTTGGATTAGCGCGGGTTGAATTTATTATAAATAATGCAATCAAAGCACACCCTATGGCTTTTATTCATCCTGAACGCATTAATGACCCAAAAGTAATTCAAGAAATTAATAGTTTATCTGCTGCCTATGACAACCCAACAGAGTTCTTTATCAGCTCATTAGCACAGGGAGTGGCCACCATCGCAGCTGCGTTTTATCCGCGCCCGGTTATTGTGCGCATGTCAGATTTTAAATCAAATGAATATGGTCATTTATTAGGTGGTTCATCTTTTGAACCTGAAGAAGAAAATCCTATGATTGGATTCCGTGGAGCATCACGTTATTATGATCCGGCATATCAAGAAGCATTTGGCCTTGAATGCCAAGCAATGAAACGAGTGCGTAACGATATGGGATTAACCAACGTAAAACTTATGCTTCCATTTGTCCGTACATTAAAAGAGGCTGAAAAAACAATTGCCGTCATGGAACAGCACGGGCTCAAACGTGGTCAAGATGATCTTGAACTTATTATGATGTGTGAAATTCCATCGAATGTAATATGCATTGATGAATTTTGTAATTATTTCGATGGATTTTCTATAGGCTCAAATGATCTGACTCAACTTACCTTAGGTGTTGATCGTGATTCGGCCATGTTACTACATCTTTTTGATGAACGTGATTTGGCAGTAAAACGTATGCTCAAAATGGCGATTGAAGGTGCATTGCGTAACAATAAATATATTGGCATTTGCGGACAAGGTCCATCTGATCACCCCGAAATTGCGCAATTTTTAACTGAATGCGGCATACATAGCCTGTCATTAAATGCTGATACGGTGATGCCTTTTATCATGCGGCATATAAAAAATACATAACAGAAAGTACTCAATACAATAAAAAATCAATGATATATTAATAAGCTTTTCATTTGCATATGCTGACACTATACTGAATTAAAATTTTACAATGCTGGCAAATAGCGTTTATACAAAAAAAGGAATGTATATGAAAAGCTTATATATCTGTCTGACAATTTCATGTAGTTTATATGCAAGCGATAAAGAAGGTGCACCCAAACGCCTTACACATGCAGATGGTGGCATTTTGTTAGCCTATGATATGGCTCTTGGACAGTTACAGCTTCTGAATCTAGGCAAAAAGAACGAACACGCCACACAAGAGCTAAAAAAACTTATTCACTCTATAGTGGATATAAATGCAACAACATGCAAAGCAACCTTTGCGACACTGCGTCAGCAACAACAAGCAATTGCAAAATTACAAGAACAAAACAATCAATTAAGCAATCGAGTAGAAGAGCTTACCCAAAAAGAGAAAAATCCTCATGCACGACTAAAAAATAACAGTAATGTATAAACGAGAGCATGATGAAACTATATCCGAAAGCACCGTTGGGAAAATTATTCCCAAATTTATAAAAAAGGGTAAGGTATGAAGATCCAGAGTTTATGGCGAACTTTGAGGAAGCCTGCTACAAAGCTAATATCCCGTTGTTTGTTCTGCCACCACGTCGACCTGAACTCAATAGAACTGTCAAAAAGGGCAACGGAACCGCTAAATACGAATTTTATGCACAATATAATGCACATCCAACTCTACACATACTGCAAAAAAACTCCATGAATTTTGTTCATTTCTACGACTCAGTGCGGCCTCATCAAGGCATAGGGCTTTTGACTCCTAAGCAATTTTATGAGGTAATGATTATGAGGCCCTAAAGTCTCATATGTATTGAACCAGGCCAACCAGTTGCGTTATATCCTACTGCGAGTACAATTAAAGATAATAACATAAAGTTTTTTATTTAATTCTCTCCTGAAAAGGAAAAAACAATGATTTTTTACAAAAAAAGACAATTCTTATTAATGCTCATTTTCGCATTTGTGTCGAGTGCAACACCCATACAAGCCGATAGTGTAGTCAAACAGAACAGAAGCTTTTCTGAGCGTCTTGTTGGCTCAATAAAACAATGCATCACCTGGCCCTATAAAACATTTAAGAACAATTTACCATCTAAGCGATTTAAAAATGCTGCTAAAAAAGCTAATGAAAGATTTCAAGATGAGCTTCGCGTCAGAATTCATGAAGGTTCTGAACAAATAGATGAAGTTGTTGTAAAATTGGGAGATACACTTGAAAAAAACATTACCCAGCTGAAAGATACAGCGCAAGAAACTATCGCAGCCCTCTCACTGAATTTAGACCAAACGATCGCTCAGCATTATCTACAACTTAAAGAAACTGGCATTATCGGATCTGCTCTCATGGTTAAAACAATCTGCTTGAGTGCATGTGCAACTGCTGGTGCTCTATTACTCTATAAAAATTTAAATAATTTCACTGGCAAAAAATCAATCTTTCTTGTTGCTGTAGGTGCAGGTATGCTTGGAGGATCTGGAGCAATTGCTGAGCAAACCTTGAGAGCAAAAAGTCCAACCGAAAAATCAATGAGTTAATGCTTTAGATTTTGGCAAATATCATATTTTACCGTATGCTTATACATAGGAATAACAACTTAATAGCATCTCAATTCAAGAATGGTAAAAGATTATTATGAAAAAAAGTAAAGGATCTCTCGAAGTAATTTGCGGGCCTATGTTTTCCGGTAAGTCGGAAGAACTTATTCGACGTTTACGGCGTGCAAACATTGCCAAACAAAAAGTTGCGGTATTCAAACCACAACTTGATACACGACGCGGCGTCGATCGGATTACCTCACATAATGGTGCAGCAATTGAAGCACAACCGATCGAAAATGTTCAAGATATCATTGAGCATGTTGCACAACAAAATATTCAAGTGATTGGCATTGATGAAGTGCAGTTTTTCCCTCAGGAAATTATCAACATTATTTGTAAACTGGTCGAGCATAAAAAACGAGTTATTGTCGGTGGTTTAGATTTAGATTTTCGTGGCATTCCCTTTGGTCCAATTCCAATATTACTCGCCATTGCAGATGACATTACTAAGTTACGTTCAATCTGCACGATTTGTTGTAATGATGCACATTTTACCCAACGATTAGTTAATAGTAAGCCGGCAAAATTTAATGATCCTGTAATTCAAATTGGAGCTGAAGAAGCATATCAAGCACGTTGCCGTGAATGTTATATCATTGATAAAAGACCAACGTTTGAGCAACCAAGCTGTTAAAGAGTTATGGCAAAACAAAAAACCACTTTTAACTGTACTAACTGTACTTATAAAACGCCCAAATGGGTTGGTTGCTGTCCTGAATGCAAACAATGGAACAGTTTTGAAGAAATCACAACTAGTCCGTTAGGTGCAAAAAAAAGAACCTCTGAAGCATCCGCACAACTGGTAAAACTAAATAGTGTTGAAACCGAAACCAAACCTCGACTTTTGAGTGGCATCAAAGAGTGGGATCGTGTTGTTGGTGGTGGCATTATGCCAAGCTCACTCATCATCTTAACCGGTGATCCCGGTATTGGTAAATCTACACTTTTACTGCAAATCACCAATAAACTGGCAGAAAACTATTTAGTTTATTATTTTTCAACTGAAGAATCATTACAACAGGTAAAACAACGAGCTCAACGTTTGCAATGCACAAGTGAATCACTTCTGTTTTCTGATCAAGCAAACCTCGAATCGATTATCAATACCTCACAAGAACATAAACCTGATGTAGTGATTATTGATTCAATTCAAAACTGTTATTTAAGCCAAACACAAACAATTCCCGGCAGCGTTGGTCAACTGCGTGAATCAGCATTTCATTTAATGCGCCTGGCAAAAGAGCATGATATCACGGTGATCGTTACCGGGCATATCACTAAAGAGGGAACTATGGCGGGACCAAAAACATTAGAGCATATGGTTGACGCGGTGTTTTACTTACAAGGCGAAGACCGCTGGCAGACACGTGTACTACGTTCAGTAAAAAATCGTTTTGGTACTATCAATGAATTAGGTTTTTTCCAGATGGGTGAACATGGCCTTGAGGAAGTACCGAACATCAATCAACAACTCATCGCCGAAATCAGTTATTCTCCCGGTTCAGTTTTGGTCAGTTTTATTGAAGGTTCAAAACCTATTTTGCTTGAACTACAGGCATTAACTATTGAATCAAAACTTGCAATTGCACAACGAGTGGTATCCGGCGTTGATCATAAACAGGTTGTTCTCATTGCTGCAATCTTACAAAAATACCTACATATCAAACTGAGCTCACAAGACATCTTCTTTAAAGTAAGTGGCGGATTTAAGGTAAAAAGCAGTTCAACCGATCTTGGCATTGCTTTGGCTCTATTATCAAGTTATTTCCAACAACCACTACCTGAAAAATCAATTGCTCTGGGTGAAATAAGTTTAACCGGACAGATCAAGCCGATCAATCAAATTGGCGCATACGTACATGAGGCAGAAAAATTCGGTATTGAAACGGTACTCGTTGCAAAAAATCAACAAGTCGAAAGTTCATCATGCACGATTAAACATTTCACTAATGTGTATGAGCTATTAAATCTATTTGAAGATATTTAAACCGCTTTCCATGTATAATTACGGTATTCAATAGCACCATAATAGTGATGTGCCCAATACTCACTTAACCAAATAGAACCGACAATACGACGATTTGCATATTTATTGATCATCTCTTGTACTTTACGCTCAGCATATTGATAACAGGTTTCATGCGTTTTTGGCGTGATTATATACTCTTTTTCAGTAATTGTTGGTTGCCATCTTGCCCGCACAATCCCAAAACTGACCAATAACATAAGAAAAAAAAGCTTCTTCATGATTAGATCCTCCATTTTTATCAGTTTACTTTATTGAGCAATACCAAAACAAGATATGATTTAATATCTGCTTATCATAGGTAACTAGAAAATAGTTAAAATCAAGATCTTTACAAAATCAACAAGTTAAAATATCATCATGCATACTTAATCATAAAAAGGAAAACTATGATCAAAAAAGTTTTTTCAGTAATGGCATTCTATACATGTTTAATTTTCGCAGATTTTCGTGATTATCCTGAAGCAAATAATAATCCTATCGCACAATTCTATTATGAAAACCATACCCAACAGACGTTAAATTTTGTTTTACAAAAAAAACAACAATATGTTGGATCATACCGTAAACAAATGAGTGTTTGGCAAGCATTGGAACAGTTAAATCAATTAGTCGATGAAAGCGATCCCGATCTCAATTTACCGCAAATACAGCATGCATTGCAAACAGCTGAGGCCATACGCAAAGATGGTCAACCTGAATGGTTTGTAATAACCGGACTAATTCATGATTTGGGCAAAATATTATGCGCATTTGACGAACCACAATGGGCAGTGGTCGGCGACACCTTTCCAGTTGGTTGCGCTTATACAAAAGATATTGTTTACCATGCATTTTTCAATGATAACCCTGATATACTCATCAAAGAATATCAAACTAAATATGGCATCTACAAGCCTAATTGCGGTCTTGAGCATGTACATATGTCCTGGGGGCATGATGAATATCTGTATCATGTAGTCAAAAATTATCTACCCCCTCAAGCTGCTTATGTTATCCGCTATCATTCATTTTATGCGCAGCATCAGCACAATGCTTATGATCATTTACTCAACGAGTATGATCGGCAGATGTTTGCATGGGTAAAAAAGTTCCAAACATATGATCTCTATTCCAAAGACCGCACACATCAAATTGATATTGAAAAAGTAAAACCCTACTATCAAACACTAATAGCAGAGTTTTTTCCTGATCAAATAGATTGGTAAATCAAACTACACGTAATTTTTTAAGTACTTTATTAACTATAATAACCAACGCTCCATCGCCCATAACATTAGCCGCAGTACCAAATGGATCAAGTAATAAATAAAGTGCAGTAATGATACTCACCATCTGTTCATTAAAACCAAGCTGAGATATCAAGATAGGAATCATCACAATGATTCCCCCACCGGGAATACCCGAAACTGCCAGCATTGCCGTACAAAAGAAAAAGACAAATTTTATATATGAAATTGGATCTGGAAACGTACCTAAAAATAAAGAAACGGTAACCATTGCCAAGAGCGGTGTGCTGATACTATCACCAACTAAATGAATATTAGCCATGATCGGCATAGAAATTTCAGCTAATGGCTTATTGTTCATATTTTTTTCAGCACATTCTACTGAAACCGGAATAGTGGTTGTGCTGGACATAGTACTGAAAGCAGTTAAATAACTTGGCAGCGCATTTTGTATATATTTAATCATTTTCTTTGTTGATCCACTAGCTGCAAGGAAGTAATATGCCAGTAAAAAAACTACTTGCACTGATAGAATCACAATGAATGCTTTGCCATAATGAGAAAACAGGCTCGCAAAAATGCCCCGATAATGTATCTCAAGTAAAAATCCAAAGACATACAACGGGAGCAAAGGAATGAAATAATAATTCAAAAAATTTTCAACCGCATCTTTGAATATTCTTATTCCTCTTTCCAGCTTTGGTATACGCACAAATGATAATGCTATACCAATAACAATAGCAATCAATAATGCATTTTCTGAAGTGATTAACGTAGGAAAATCAAATTGATAATAAGGCTCAACACCACTTGCAATCTGAAAGCCATCAATTGATATACCTTGAACAACAAAAGGCACTACTGCTACCCCAACGAGATAGGTCAACAAAGCAATAACACTATTTGATACAAAAATACTTGCAACCAAAACCGCCAACACTAACGGTGCATTCCGTTTAAATGATAAAATACCGGTCAATACAAATGAAAAAATAATAAGTGGCAAAAACAGACTCAAAACCGATTTGAAAAGCAAACTAAATGTATAGAAAAAACGCACCGATGACTCATTAAAAAAATCACCACATAAAAATACAAATGCGATGATTGCAATAAGCTGAAATGGCAATGAAAACTTCTTTAAAAACATGTTTAATCCTTAATTTATACGTGTGTGCATTTAAACGCTTTTGTATTAAGTTACACGTAATTCAAGGTATATACAAAAAATATTTACTTGGCATCATGAAAACATTATGTTTTTTTTCTACACAATTAAAGATATTAAGAAACGCAATAAGAGCATACGGAACTTGAGCAGACAGCAAATATTTCAGTCTGATCTACTTTGAAAATTCCAATCAGAAAACTTAATTGAACGGCGTAGATATTTCCCCACTTCTTGATTCGTGATCACAACAACTTCATGGCCAAATCGTTTGTCCAAATGGCGTGCAAGCTTGACCTCTTCAGCTCGCTTTGAGTTTAAATCATTAAAGTGAGAAGAGTCACGTGCATATTTATTTTTTAAATTCATCAAAAACTTATACACATTACCTGAAGGATCATAAACAACAAAAGTCCCTGATTCAAAAACATGACCTTCTTTTCGAGCAATATAATATAAATATAGTACCAAAGCACGTACAAGTTCATCATTTGTTATATCTTTAAATTGAGCTTTTTTTCTATGACTTGCAATCTCAGAACTATCTGAAATTAACGCTTGAAAAAATTGACGACCAAGGTCTGCTAAACCTGCAAGCTGTTCGGGAGAATATTCATTTGCTACAGCACATTGAGTTAAAATAAATGAAAAAGCACTCAAAACTATCAATAGCAGATTTTTTTCTGAAGACCCATCCATTTCCCTCTATTTAACTTTAAATATTACAAAAACATGCATATATTTTCATAATATCAATTATGGTTAAATAAAAGCAATAATATTAAGGATTAGAAAAAACAAGTTACCTATTTAAGCTAATTTAAGCTTTTTGAGTAATTTATTAACAATGATAATCAATGCTCCATCACCCATCACGTTAGTACCCGCACTGGATGCATCCATCAAAAGATACAGAGTGGTTAATACACTAATCATAATAGGAGAGAAATGAAAATAGGAATCCAATAAGGGCATCATAACAATAAGCCCTGCACCTGGAATGCCTGTAACTGCGAACATTGAAGTACAAAAATAGAAAACAAAAGTTAAATAAGTTAATGGATCTGGCACAATTGCTTTAAACAATATTAAGGTTGCCAATGATAGAATGGGAATATTTATCCCTGCGCCCATTAAATGAATGTTTGCTAGTAACGGAACTGACATTTCAGCCAATGGACGATTACCAGTATTTTTTTCTGCACATTCAACCGTTACCGGAATAGTTGCAGTACTAGAAATAGTAGAAACCGCAGTGATATAACTAGGTAATGCTATTTTAAGAGATTCCCATCCTTTTTTGAATGAACATCTTGCAAGTACAAAAAAACTAAAAATAAAAAACATTTGCATACATAAAATCAATACAATTGCATTACCGTAATGACGAAATAACAGTGTTAAAATACCACGATGATTAATTTCCAATAAATAACCAAATACATAAATTGGTAAAAGTGGAATAAAAATACGTAACAATATGATCTCAACTAAAGACTTAATTTTTTCAATGGTATCTTCAACGAAAGCTACACGTTTAATCGAAAATACAATACCACAAATAACACCCAAAACAAGCATTAAAGCAGGACTTACAAGTTGAGGAATTTTAAAATTAATTAATGGATCTAAAGAACTTTCCACTGCTAATGCTTCTGCAGCTGCAGGGCATTGTGCAACGGGTAACGCTAATCTCACAAAAACATAAGACAACGTAGTTATAATAAAGTTTGAGACAAAAATACATGCAAGCAAAATCAGAAGGATTAAAGGGGCACCGCGCTTGAGAGATAAAATACCTGATGCAATAAATGAAAAAATAATAAACGGAAGCAACAAACCAAGAAATTCTTTAAAAATATGGCTCACTGTGAAAAAAAATCGTACAGCAGCCGGAGAAAAATATGAACCAAAAAATGTAACTAATATAATAGCACCAACAAGCTGTAATGGTAATCGTAAAGTACGTAACATATTAAATTCCTACAGTTAAGTTTTGCAATAACTTTATTTATCCAGAATGATACAGTAATCTTTTATTAGATTGAAAATAAACTTTTACTGCAAATTGGTACAAAAAAGGAACATATAAATGAACTCATTTTTTAGAAAACCAGTCTTTTGGATTAGCTTCATTATCATTAGTGCGATAAGTTTTGCTTTTGCGTTCAAATACTTCTCTAAGGCCTTCCCTATAGTTAATATTACCATAACTATGGACAGAGGCCAAGCGATTTCTGAATCTAACGATCTAGCCGAACTATTCGGGTGGGGGCCGCAAGACCCTTCAGTTGCTGTTTCTTTTGACTCTGATTCTAAAGCACAACGCTTTATTGAGCTTGAAGGAGGTGGTCAAGATGCATTTTTGAACATGATGCAACAAAAATGGTATATCCCATACACCTGGAAAGTTCGTCGATTCAAGCAATTCCAAACCAATGAAACAGAAATATATTTCACTCCTGATGGCAAACTATATGGATTTAAAGAAACAATATCGGAAGATAAAGAGCTCAATTCCCTTTCTAAAAAAGGTGCTATTGCATTGGTTATGCAAGCATTAAAAGAGAATTTACAGATTGATTTAACTCCCTATGCCCTCATTGAAGATGCAAAAGACATACAACAAAATGGTCGCATTGATCGTACATTTGTATTTGAACGCACTGATATTACCTTAAATGAAGGACGCTATAGAATAAAAACCAAAGTAAGTGGTGATAAGCTCACCTTGATAAAACAGTTTATTAAAATCCCACAGTCTTTTACTTTTAAATATAGAGAAATGCGCGCAGCAAATGAATCCATCGCATATGCCGCCGGCATCTTTGCATATATCTTTTATTTACTCATTGGCTGTGTTTTTGGTTTATTTATTCTCATGCGTTTAAATTGGGTTATCTGGCAAGCGCCAATTAAATGGGCTTTGCTTATTTCATCATTAAAATTTATCTCTACCCTTAACTCAATGCCGCTTATGTGGATGTATTATAATACTGAAAATAGTATGCAGGGTTTTTTACTCAATATTATCGTACAATCTTTAACCTCATTCTTTATGACTTTCATTACAACATCACTTATATTTATCACCGCAGAAAGTTTAACGCGCCGTGCATTTGGTAGCCATGTTCGCCTATGGAGTAGTTGGGATACCGGCATTGCAAATTCATACACTATTTTAGGCAGAACAATCGGAAGTTATTTGATTATCGGCATTGATATGGCATTTTTAGTCTTATTTTACTTTATAACAACACATTATTTTAATTGGTGGGCACCATTAAGCCAACTTGTAAATCCAAATATTTTAGCAAACTACTTCCCATGGTTATCATCAATAGCCTCATCACTCAGTGCCGGATTTGTCGAAGAGGCACAATTTAGAGCGATTCCACTTGCAGGTGCAGCGCTCATTGGTGACCGATTTGGCAAACGTAAATGGTGGATTTTTGGTGCATTTATTTTGCAAGCAATTGTGTTTGGTGGCGCACACGCAAATTATGCAGCACAACCGGCTTATGCACGCCTAATTGAACTTATTTTCCCATCGTTTCTTTTTGGCTTAATGTATCTACGCTTCGGTTTACTCACATCAGTTATCACCCATTATGCATATGACGTTTTTTGGTTTTCTCTACCTATTTTCTTATCGACAGCGCCACGCATCTGGATAAACCAAACAGCAGTACTATTTTTCACCTTCTTACCATTAGGCATCATATTATATCGTCGTCTACAAGAAGGAAAATGGCAGAAATTAACACCCGATGCCTATAACGGCACTTGGCTTGCCGATAAACCAACAATCACAACTGAAGACGTTATACCAACCGTGAGCAAAAAACTGACCAATCGTAATGCATTACTCATCATTATAGCATCAATATGTGGCCTTGCTGCATGGATATTTGCCACAAAATTCAACTCCAATGCACCACCATTAAAACTCTATCGCAATGATGCGATTGCTATTGCAAAACAATATTTAGAACAACAACAGATTCCAATTGATGGTTTTCAACCATATGCACAAATAAAACCTACTTTCGAAAAACAGGAAAAAGTTGATTTACAACATAAATATATTTGGCAGCAATATCAACAACCTATATACGCTACCCTTCTTGGTTCTTATTTAAATCCACCACATTGGCTTGTGCGCTTTTTAAAATTCAGCGGCAGCCTTGCTGAACGAGGCGAATCATACCAAGCAATTGTTGGAGCAAATACCTTCGATAGAAATACACTATATAACGTTTTAAGCCTACAACACAAAATTCCCGAAAGTATTGCCGGTACACAATTGAATAAAAAAGAGGCTCGCAGTATTGCACAACAAGCATTAGTAGATGACGGTAATAATTTAGATGATCTATATGAAGTATCTGCAACACCTAAACAACTGCCGGACCGTAAAGATTGGGTATTCATTTACGCAAATAAAATTGCAAGCAATACACTCAAAGGTGAAAAACAGATAGTTATTTCCATTACAGGAGACACCGTTACCCATCTGCAGAAAAAAATCCATATGCCTGAAACATGGCAACGCAACGAACGTAAGCAACGGAATACAACACAAGCACTTCAACTATTGTGCCATCTATTAATCCGCATGCTCTTTATTTTTGGCATGTTAATCGCATTGCTTCGTTGGGCAAACAAAAAACTCCATACGAAGACTTTTGTAATGAGTTTACTTTTTTTCACCCTACTGTTTACTATAAAATTGTGTAACAATTGGCCACATTTAATTTCGCAATTCAATACACAAGCTCCATTTGCAAATCAACTGTTCATGACCTTCAGCGTCCTTATGTTGCAATTTTTAATGCGTGCAGCAGTTTTTGCATTTGTATTAAGTTTAATTATAGATTTACCGCAAAGATTTGTTTACAAAAAATGGTTAAGCACCTTATCTATTGGTGTGAGTGCAGGCCTATTGCTCAGTGGGTCATGGGCATTAATAGAGCTGATGCAACCATCAATAGAACCGCTTTGGGGTTTTTATAACACTTTAGGTACCTGGTCAAATGCAATTGGATACACCAATGCACATCTGCTTAAATTTATACAATATACCCTTGCATACTGTTTAGGCATCATAACATTAAACTACATAACTCATCATGGAAAAAAACATTTGGCAATTGCATTTGGATTATGTATCATTGCGAGCTTATGCCTGAATGGCATCGATTCATTAGAAATTATATCATACTGGTTGAGCTCAAGCATATGTTACGGCATTGTCCTCATGTTAATATGGTATATACTTCTTCGATTTTCATTACCGAGTGTACCTTTTGCAATAGCTACTATGTTTAGCCTAAACATTCTACAACAAATGATTTTTGACCTGTTGCCCAACATGTGGATTACTGGCACAATATCTATAGTTTGTATCGTTATAACTGCAGTATTGTTATCCATAAATATGGAAAGGAAACATGCGTAACTTCACATGGGTTTGTATTTTCGTGTTTTATTCAGTTTTACCTGAGGAAGATTATTGGCCTATTTTTTTATGCACAACAGGTTCAACTTCAGATATAAGCTACTATGACATATTAAATACGCATCTGGAGGAACATGCATTAGATGATAAAATAAAAATAGATATGAGCTCAAGCCAAAGAGATTTACGCAAAGTATACTTAAATTTATCACATAAACTACATCCTGATAAAAATTCGCATTCTGATGCTACTAAACAGTTTCAAGATTTGAATGCTATATATGAAACTTTAAGAGATGAAGAAAGCCGTCGCGTTTATGATGCGTCATTACAACCAACTTTATTGAAAAGAGTGCTTTCTTGCTTTCTTTGTAATGTGTCATTATTTACTACATGTGAAAGTAAATTTGATTAATTATACCATAACGAAATCAACACTTTTTTCTTTATTTTATTTTTTTTCATATTCACGCTAAGATAATGCGCATCTATTTAATACATTTTTTATAAAGAAGGAGTTCTTATAATGTACAAAAAATTATTATTATCCATGCTATTGGTTACGCAAGCACAATATACTCTAACTCATATACAAGCTGTAATTTTTGCAGCAGGCAAATCGTCACGATTTGAAAGTAAAACATCAAAACTGCTCACACCATTTAATGGAAAACCTATGATCCTTTATCCAACTCAAGCAGTAGATAATCTGGGCATTCCTATGGTGGTTGTTGTTGGGCATCAACGAGATTTAATGCAGCAAACCTTACTGAATGAAATGCCAAATGCTACTATCGAATTTGCAATCCAAGAAAAACAACTGGGCACCGGCCATGCTTTACGTTGTGCGATTGACAAACTTACCGGTGATGACATTTTGATGCTTTACGGTGATCAACCGTTAATGAAAAGCGAAACCATACAAAAATTAATTGATGCACATGAACAAAAAAATGCCGTAATAACTATTGTCGTTTCTAAACGAACTGAACCGGGAAGTTATGGCCGCATTGTAACTGACAAAAATGGGATCACTAAATGTGTTGAGGCGAAAGATTTTGTGGGTATGGATCCACATAAACATCCACGCGTTAATGCCGGTTATTATTTGATAAAGCGAGACTTTATTGAAAAACATATTGATGAACTTTGGATGCATAAAAATAAACAAGAATATTACATCAACGATTTAATTGAAATTGCAAGCCGTGAGGGGCATAAAATTAACATCATTACGGTACCTTATGAAATGGTTCATGGAGTAAATACAAAAAATGAACTTGTCTTTGCTGAAGCATTAATGAAAAAAACAACTTAAAAGGAATTTTAATGAAATATAAAACGTTAGTATTATTTTTATGCTGTATGACTTTACATATCCAAGCAAGTATACAGGCAATTGTTTTCGCTGCCGGAAAATCAACTCGTTTTGATTCAGATACACCAAAACTTTTAACTCACATTGGCAAACAGGCTATGGTACTTTATCCGGTCAAAGCCGCTGCTCAATTGGATATGCCAATCACTATGGTAATTGGATTTAAAAAAGAGTTGGTTAAACAAGAAATTGTGCAAGCATTACCACAGCATGATATCACATTTACCGTACAAGATAAACAGCTAGGAACAGGACATGCATTGCAATGTACCAAAGAATTTTGGCATGCAGATGATATTTTGATAATGAATGGTGATCACCCACTCACCAATGCAAAACTGTTACAACATTTTATTGATGAACACAAAAAAACAAATGCGCAATTTAGTATTTTAACTGCTCAAGCTGAACCTAACTGTGCATATGGGCGTATTGTTAAAAAAGATGGTGTCACTCGTATTGTCGAAGCAGTAGACTTTAAAAAAAATCCGGAAGATTATCCTCTTGTAAATGCAGGATTTTATTTGATCAGCCGTACATTTTTAGAAGAACATATAGACAAACTTTGGCTACATACCAATAAAAATGAATATTACATTACTGATTTAATTGAAATTGCAAGCAAACATAATGTAGATGTGAATTTGGTTCACGTACCATTTGACTATGTATATGGTGTAAACACACAAGAAGAATTTCTACATGCACAAACATTATTACAAAAACATATACAATAAACTCATAGTTATTTTCAATAAAAAAAACCGTCACAATTGTAACGGTTTTTTTATCTTTTTTTTAAACAATTTCTATGAACGTATACCTTTTGCTTTTCGATATTGTTCGATATCTTCAAGCTCTTGACGGCATAGTTCTTCTCTCTCATCTTGTGTTAATGGAGCTCCTTTAATAAGCTCGTGAACAACCATAGCATACTGTATAAATTTTTCATCACTTATACGACCATCCGGATTTTTAATCGGCATTTTTCCATCAACAATCCATGCATACCATCTTTTTTTATACATTTGCCAGTTTTTCAAAAAACGTCGATCTTTAAGGCCTTCTAATAATTTTTGATAATAATCTAAACGTTTTAACTTATCTTCTTTACTTGTACCACTCCACAATACAAGCAATGCGCTTACCTTACTAACAGCTTGATCTTTTACATTAACAACACGATCCTTGATTGTAACATTTTTTTCCGGTGCAGCTCCATGTAGCAAGCTACTGGTTAACACTAGTAATGCTAATTTCAAATATTGCATGTCATACCCTTTATGTAACATATATGTAATGTTGTTTACGATGTCCTATTTATATGCTTTAGTATAAACGAAAATACACAGATGTATAATGGTATCACAAGATAAAATCAAGTACAGTTAAAAATTTTCAATGGCACTATTTGACCGGATTTATATACTCCAATTTGTTTTATCAAAATTGGATGTAATGCATATATTGTTGTTTGCTTAATCAGTGCAAGAACATCACGTTTAACCGATATTTTTTTGATCATGTCATTTGGTTTAATACGCGCAATAGTTGTATGTGCTCGAAATGGAAATTTATCATCAAACTGAATTCCGGCACGGACAAGTTCTTTACGTACCACTTGTGCCAGTAACGCCAAACCCTCATCATATGCAAACGTTAAAGCAATCGCATTATTATATAATGAAACTTCTCCCAACCATAACAAATGTACCGGCTTTCGTAACATTGCAAAATCTTTCATTGCCTTTTTTACAACTTTTAAAATTTCATTCACATGGATTGTTTCTACTTGCCCAATATAAGCAATGGTGACATGTAAATTTCTTGCAGGCTCAATTTTGTTAGACAACATACATACAAAATATTTTTGCATATTTTCAAACATTTGCAGTTGCTCTGCAATTGGAATAGCGATAAAAATAGTAGGTTTTATACAAAAACTGTTTTCATTTTCTATCATATTACTATTCTAACCACAAGAAAGCTGGCGCCTCAACAATTAAATTAATGCATTTGCAAGTGCCAACAACATCCATCCACCAGTAAATAAAGGCAAGCCGGGTGAATAAACATTACCATCAGATGGAGTTCCTGTTTTGATAAAATCAAAACCACGCTTGCGATATTTCATCTGAAATATCATGCCCGCAATAACACCAATCGCACCAACAAGTGCAATAACTAACTTTAAATAATCAGGACTATAAGGATGCATAACAGAATAAGCAATACTATAGGCTACACACACCCATGCGAACATAAACATAATTAAAAATGCACGCATTAACTTTTCATTTTGTTTATACATTACCATTTGTGATTGACCTGCAGCAATAATGACTAATACAGAACTCACTACGCCGAATAAACCCTTAAGTGTAAAAACAAAACCTGTTGCCGTTCCATTAAGCAATCCAATAGAAAATGCAAACAATAACCAACCACCAAAAAAGAAAAATGATCCCCATTTATTTTCAGTTTTACCATAGTTATCATAATCACCATCTGTCTTTATAACACCGGTAACAACCATAAGTGCACCAATTAATCCAATAAATCCTCTACATACATTCAAAGCAATAACACAATTCATCATTTTTTTGCCCTTTTTCAATATAAAAAACTTTATTTTTTCTTATATTAAAATACATTAATACATAAAAACAATAAAATGTTTAAGCACATGCGGACTTACAAGAGAAAGAAACTCTAAAAAAGAAATTAATAAAAAAATTAAGCAATAAAAAAGCCTCGAAGAATAAACTTCAAGGCTTTTTTATTTAAACTGGCGGTACCTACTTTCCCAGTCCGTCTCCAGACAAGTATCATCGGCGCTGCAGACTTAACTGCCGTATTCGAGATGGGAACGGGTGTTTCCCTACAGCTATCTCCACCAGAAATCTTTTATTTCAACAGAAAAAATCTATAAGTGTGATTTTTGAAATATTTATAGATAAAAGTATATGAAGCGAAAATAATTTTTTTAGACGTAGTTAAAACATTCGATCTATTAGTATTGGTTAGCTCAAGACATTACTGTCCTTACACACCCAACCTATCAACCTCGTAGTCTTCGAGGGATCTTATCTAAATTAAATTAGGGGGTACTTCATCTTAGGTCAAGTTTCCCGCTTAGATGCTTTCAGCGGTTATCTCTTATAAACGTAGCTACCCAGCGCTGCTCTTGGAGAACAACTGGAACACCAGAGGTTTACTCATCCCGGTCCTCTCGTACTAGGGACAACTTCCTTCAAGTACCCTACGCCCACGACGGATAAGAACCGAACTGTCTTACGACGTTCTGAACCCAGCTCGCGTACCACTTTAATTGGCGAACAGCCAAACCCTTGGGACCTTCTTCAGCCCCAGGATGTGATGAGCCGACATCGAGGTGCCAAACCTCCTCGTCGATATGGACTCTTAGAGGAGATCAGCCTGTTATCCCCGGCGTACCTTTTATCCGTTTAGCAATGGCCCTTCCATTTGGAACCACTGGATCACTAAATCCTGCTTTCGCACCTGCTCGACCTGTATGTCTTGCAGTCAAGCTCCCTTCTGCTTTTGCGCTCTACCGACGATTTCTATTCGTCATGAGGGAACCTTTGAACGCCTCCGTTAC
>JBBDMI010000005.1:0-18750 GCA_040878395.1 Candidatus Dependentiae bacterium
GGCGTGGACTACCAGGGTATCTAATCCTGTTTGCTCCCCACGCTTTCGTGCCTCAACGTCAGGTATGGACCAAGGAGCTGCCTTCGCCATCGGTGTTCCTCTCGAGATCTACGCATTTTACCGCTACTCCGAGAATTCCACTCCTCTCTTCCAACCTCAAGTCTACCAGTTTCTACCGCTGGGCTCCGGTTAGGCCGGAGAATTTAACAGTTGACTTAATAAACCGTCTACGCACCCTTTACGCCCAATGATTCCGAATAACGCTTGCACCCCTCGTATTACCGCGGCTGCTGGCACGAAGTTAGCCGGTGCTTTCTCTAATGGTACAGTCATCCCTTTTCTCTATTAAAGAAAAGTCTTTCTTCCCACTTAACAGGAGTTTACGATCCGAAAACCTTCATCCTCCACGCGGCGTCGCTGCGTCAGGCTTTCGCCCATTGCGCAATATCCCTCACTGCTGCCTCCCGTAGGAGTCTGGACCGTGTCTAAGTTCCAGTGTGGCCGTACACCCTCTCAGGCCGGCTAGCCATCATCGCCTTGGTGAGCCTTTACCCCACCAACTAGCTAATAGCTCGCAAGCTTATCCTTTAGCGACAGCAAAGAGGCCATCTTTCTCCCCGAAGGGACATATGCAGTATTAACCCTGATTTCTCAGAGGTATCCTTCACTAAAGGGTAAATACTCACGCGTTACTCACCCGTCCGCCGCTGTACTCACTTCCGAAGAAGCTTTCTCGCTCGACTTGCATGTGTTAAGCACGCCGCCAGCGTTCATTCTGAGCCAGGATCAAACTCTCCATCACAAAAATTGTGATAAAGGAATTTACTAAAAGGACAGTATGTGCTAATTTTTTTTAGCTTTCTCATGTATTTCAAAGATGACTTTTTCGTCGATTCTTTGCTGTTTTCAGGAGGCTTTTTCGTTTCGCCTCTCGATCAATATGTTAAGTAGTATACCTGTGTGAGCACATCTGTCAACACTTTTTTTGCAAAAAAGAAAAAAAAGTTTTAAATTGGCTCAAAAAGGGGTCTTTTGCATTTAACAAAATGCTTCAAATAGGACGATCCAAAGGGCAATAACCCTCCATTCCTATCTCGTATAGATTGGTTTAAAAAATATAAAAAAACATCACCTAATTTGTCTATAGATTCGCAAAAAACTTTATTTCTTCACGCAATAACTTAGCTACATAAGCAAATAAGTACACAAAAATGAGTAAGCTTTTTTATTTTTAATCAGCTACTTAGTTTATGAGCTTTTTACTTTGCAAAACAAGCCTAAAATCATACATACTTTGCCTTAAATACACATAACTCTATTTGAAGCATCTATTATATAAGGTATAAACCCCTCAAGACACACCTATAACAATAGACACATAGCAACACCACAAAAGCCTTTCAACAAAAGATTTCAGTGATTTCAATGCTTCACCATATAATGCTATACTCAATGATGAATTAAAATAAATTAAAAAAACATGATGTAAGTTGAAACCTAGGATAAAGCAACCATGCTCATAGATGAATTAAAAGAACAAATAAAAGCCCTCGAGCCAAACATTAACACTATAACCACTTTTTGGGACAACAGTAAACTTGAAGATCGTTTCGAACAGCTCAGATCACAAAGCCTTCAGGAAGATTTTTGGCAACATCCCGACCAAGCAAATATACTCAAGGAACTACAAAGTATTAAAATACAACGCGAGCAATATCAATTCATTACACAAACAAAACAAGATTTAGATGAAATGATTGAACTATTTGCACAAGATGAAACCGAACTAAAAAAACTACAAGAAGAAATAGACAAACTAAAGCGTGCAGTCTCAAAATTTAAAGTTGAACTCCTTTTGAATAACCCTGATGACAACTCTAACTGTTTTTTGAGCATCAACGCCGGAGCCGGCGGAACAGAATCACAAGACTGGGCAAATATGCTTTTGCGCATGTATATTCGTTTTTGCGAAAGAAATAAGTTTCAAGTATCAACCATCGACTATCAACCGGCAGAAGAAGCCGGTATCAAATCTGCCACTTTATTTATTAAAGGAAAAAATTGCTACGGCCTACTTAAAAGCGAAGCCGGCATTCATCGTTTAGTACGCATTTCACCATTTGACTCAAACAAACGAAGACACACCTCTTTTGCGGCTGTTCATTTAACTCCGGAAGCTCCCGACGTAGAAATCAAAATCGACCCCAACGATTTACGCATCGACACCTATCGCGCCGGAGGAGCAGGCGGACAACATGTTAACAAAACAGATTCGGCAGTACGCATCACGCACATCCCAACAAATATTGTCGTTCAATGCCAAAATGAACGCTCTCAAACACAAAACAAAGTGACTGCCATGAAAATGCTCATGGCAAAACTCGTTCAAAAACAGAAAGAAGAAGAGGACGCAAAACAAGCATCCGTACAAAAAAAGAAAATCGAATGGGGATCGCAAATCAGATCGTATGTTTTACATCCGTACAAAATGGTCAAAGATCACCGCACAAATATTGAATCTCCCCAACCGGAATTAATACTTGACGGCGACCTTATGCACTTTATTGAACAATACCTTATTTGGTCCGCACACAATAACTAATTTTTTTGCAGCAAATCATACAATGTATTAACACATTAGATTTTCCTAAAACACAGTTCCTTTAGAACTTTTAGAAAATCGCCTGAATCAACATCCAAATAGAATTTGCTGCAAAAATTCCCGACCAAAACGGATACCATTGCTCTCTATCTTTTGCCAACATACTCACTAAACCACCGACAACTAATCCCAAAGTAATATTTAATGGCATAAGCAGACCACCCAACACCAACATTGGGCTCATCTTTGCTCGCTTTAAAATCAATCCAAATATAACACCAACCAAAACCACCATATAATTAAACTCTTTCACATCAATAAGTAATTGACGCGCTTGACTACGTTGCGCAAATAACTCCGGAGACCCTAAGCCAAACTGCCGTATCAACAACCAAAAAACAACACCTATAACTAAACAACTGACCAGCAAACCAATATATTGATATTTTTTTGCACGCCCATAGCTTACTCCACTTAACTGCACCACTTTTCTACCAAATAAAACATCAACCGCAACACCGGCTGTTGCCTCAACAAATGTTGATATAATGGTAATTTGAATAACATCAAGATTGAATATAAACAATGCCGGCACCAAAACAAAAGTAGCAAAACGCCCAAGTTGAGCCAAACCAATTTTACCCGCAATTATTATAATTTGATACGTACAAATAAAAGTAAAAACTAAAAGATATAGTTGCGATACTATAGAAAAACCAAAATAAAATAATACCGATGAAATAAAAACTAACAATAAGATTCCTTCGCACAATAAAGGACGACTGATCGGTGGCAACTTGCCACACAAACTCTTGGCTTGCGACACATTGTACTTATTAAAAAAACAAACAACTTTATTAGGCATAAAGTTCCCCAAAACACCGGAGACCACCATGCCACTACAAAAAGCCAACACAAATTCCATAATAGTCATGGTATCAAAAAACAATGCATGAATCGGTTTAATAATTAAAATTTTAGACAAGGAACCAACCAAAAGCGGTACAACAATTATATGACCCGTAACAAATCCAATGGCCCACAACATTGGCCATAAATCAAAACGTATGACCGGCATCGCAAAACAATAATATGAAAAAGAAGAACAAACAGTTAATGCTTTTGGAATAATACCACGAATAAAAAAAAGACCATCCTGCAAAAAACAAAACAACATGGTCCCGACAAAACCTATTACCAATTCCCACGCTTTTCGTATCTGTTTTTGTGCAATAATCATTTTATATATCATCTGACCTATAGGAAATGGCAAATCTAATTGATCAATACATACCGGCTCGACAACATTAGCAATCCACATGCCATACCATCCGGCAGCCAACGCCAAAATCCCCACAACAGACACAAAGTAAACAGGAGAGCTCATCCAACTATTAAATAACGTTTGATCTAAAAAAAATAATGTTGGAAATGAAAATCCAAATGCAGTTGCCAAAATGCCGCCTATCGACCCGGATATAGTCACATATATGAGCGGACTATCAATCGATGCCTTGCGAGAACATGAATAAATAAGAAACCCCAACAACACCAAAGTAGGCGCTATCCAAGGACCAATTGGAGTTGCCATAGAAATATAGCTCATCACAGCGGTTGAGAATGTTGACAATACACATGCTATCACTAACGTCATGCAATTCATTTACATAAGCCTTTTATATTGAATTTAAAAAATTTGACACATAGAACATCAGCTACTAACCTATTACTTTAACTTTCTCCTATCTCAATGCGTTATTAATTAATCAGTATAAAAAAGGGCCTTCTGAAAATGGTCAACAAAATAAATAGTGTATACATCCTTTTCCTTTTATATGCAACAACTGCTTGCGCTACCATTGATGAAGCTTCAAATTATTTTAACACATCTTTTTTGATTCACTACGATCAAGTAACTGCTGCATTAATCAAAGACGGCTTCAATGAAATAGATTTTTATGCAGAAGACGGACTCAAACTCAATGGCCTTTTTTTACAGCGACCCGATGCTACCTGTAATACAATTCTTTGCTGTGGATTTTATCCCGGCCGCAAAGAAGGACTCGCAGCATTTTATCATCTATTGCCTCAAAACAGTAATATTTTCTTATTTGATGCACGCGGACACGGCAAAAGTGATGGCCGATTTTTGAGCAAGATACCATTTTATGGGCTACATGAATATAATGACATTATTGGCGCCGCAACTTTTTTGGCCAAACAAAACAATAAACCAACTATTATTTTAGGCGTATGCGCAGGAGCATATCATACAGTTCGAGCAATTGATAAATTACAAAAAAATAACGCAATAGAAAAATTAAACATCAAAGGTCTCATTTTAGACAGCAGCATCATTTCACTTTTGGAATCAACCCGCGTCCCTAAAAAATATTTCAAACATGCAATTTTACCAGGTTTATTGCGCACATCATTTTACCCCAACGAAAACAGGCACGAAATAAAAAAAACCTCTTTCTATAGACTATGTTGGACATGCGCCGCCCCATTATTAACATTATTTGAATACTTTTTGTGGCCATGTGTTATACTAAGAAATGAAGCAATCGATATTAGACCTTTATGCGCACATATCGACATGCCGATATTTTTCATTCATGCACAAAATGATGCTTACGTTTCATTTGAACTCGCACAAAGCTGTGCTGAGTATGCATCGAAATATTGGTGGCCGGAGCAATCAGAGCATGCTTGTATTTATTTAAAACATAAACATGCCTACCGTGATCATTTACATGACTTTTTTGCTACTGTGCTACACGCTTAACATTGTTGCATTATATTAACCTGAAACCATTAGATACATTATGCTTTTAATTATTGTTTTATACGCTTTATTCGGATCTTCTTTTGTACTAGGAAAACTTTTACTTTCCTACACAACACCCCTTTTTCTCACCGGTGCTCGTATGACCATTGGCGGACTGATTTTACTTTCATACCTTTTCTTTTATGCTCATGAACATTTCAAATTCAAACGGAAGCATATATACTGGTATGTTCAAATGATATTTTTTGGCATCTATATTACCTACTCATTACGCTTCTGGGCACTTAATTATATGCCCGCTGCGAAAACAAACTTCATATACAACCTTTCGCCATTCCTTTCAGCACTATTTTCATACATTGTGTTTAGCGAAAAATTATCAATGAAAAAATGGCTCGGACTTGCCGTTGGACTTGTCGGCCTGCTTCCAGTATTACTCAGCACATCAAATCTAGAACAACAAGTTGGTGAAATGTCATTTTTATCATGGCCTGAATTAGCTGTAATTTTATCAGTCGCAACACACACCTATAGCTGGATTATCATGCGCAAGTTGGTAAAAGAAAAAAGCTACTCTCCCATGATGATCAACGGATTGAGTATGACCTGCGGAGGCATTCTTGCATTAATCACCTCTTTATTTGTTGACGGATTTGCACCCATTGCATCAGGATCCATAGGCTACTTTTTCGGTATTTTAGGCATGATAATCCTATTAAGTAATATCATTTGCTACAACTTATACGGATGGCTACTCAAACGCTATACGGCAACATTTTTATCTTTCTCAGGTTTTTTAAGCCCTATATTCACTGCACTATATGGCTGGATTCTTTTAGGAGAAGTAGTCACCTGGCATTTTTATGCATCATGCATTATCGTATTTATCGGTCTCTATCTTTTTTATCAAGAAGAACTTCAAGAATCTACCGCCTTACATATCGGTGAAGTTGACTTAGATTAGTTAAGATCACCTTACGCAATAAATACAATATATTAGACATCTTATAGTTACTTAAAACCTATATGGTGCATTTTACTATGAATTGAATTTTCTCTCTGTCGTCCTCACGAATGCCTATGCATTACCCACATTTTATCCTTTATAAATCATGCATATTTATCTTAACTAAAGTAATAAGCATTTACGGCACTCACAGATTTAATAACTTATTTTAGAAGAAACTCTTTTTAAAATTATTACCACACAGTTTCCAAATAGTATGCGATAAAAATCCAAGCACAAAAAAATAAATCGAGTTATCCATTTTGTCATCAAGTATGTTTAAACAATTTAATGTGATAATCCAAGCACAAAAAAAATAAATCGATTCATCCATTTTGTCATCCCTGAAGGGGATCCAGCGAAAATCGGTGTAGTCTAGAGGAATACTTGGCCAAAAAAGTTTGTTCATTTAAAAATTGAATTGGTTTCTAATGTTTTTAAATTTTACTTTATAACATTCTTTAGACAATGCACATCATTGATCAAGGTTTTATCAACATTAGGCCGGTCTCCGCTGGATTCCCTTCAGGAATGACAAAATAAATGATTATTTCATCTATAATGATCATCGCTATACAAAAAATTTTTTAAAAATGTTCACACTTATTGAAAAAAGTACAAAATAATTTTGCGTAAGGTGAGTTAGTTAAGATCAAAACGCTTGTTTATACTATCATTATAGTTCTTACAAATCATGTATTTAATTATCTTATTATAAAAAAATAAAGCACCTAAGACTAACATCATTTAAACTTTTTTATTATTCCAATTGTAAACAAGTTCTCAAATAAAAATAAAAATCTTGCGTAATGACATGCAAATATGTTTTAATCTTTTAAAGAGAAGCATTAATTTGAAATATAAGATAAAAGTTTTTTTTACAAATCTTAATTATAAAAGAGATAAACACTGTATCATATAAAAATATTGCAAAATTAAATATAATTCATATAGATATAAAAATAGAGATTAAGATTATAAGAAAATAAAAGTATAAGTTTGAGAGGGAATGTTTTTTTAACTTTTTTTAGGGGGGAATGAAGCAATGAATAAACGTTCTTCATTTAGAGTGGTAATGTTACTAGCTCTTGTAGCAGGTAGCGCACATGCAGAATATGCATGCGAAGGTCCATTTGAATCAGGAAACTGGTTCGTAAAACCAAAAATTGGTGTAGCTCCATCAATTTTTGCGTCTCGACGTGCACGCCAACAATTCGTTGTGCCTCGTGCAGCTCAAGATAGCGCCTTATGTGACCAAAGTGTGCCTGAATGTAATGTAAATAATTTTGCAAATGCATTGCAAGAAGGTCCATGTTTACCAAAATTCAGCGACATGTTCCGCCAAGGTGTTTTACATGTTGGTGTTGAACTCGGTTACAATGTATGTGATCGCAGTCCATGGTTCTTGGAATTTGTATATAATCGCGCAAGCGGACAATGCATTCCACAATGTGGCGAATACATAACTAATGCTGCAACTGCAGGATGCACTGCTGATTGCAATACTGATTGCAAAACAAGTTGCGCTGATAGCTGCTGCCCAACAGGCGACAGTTTGTCAAATATTTGCGGCATCCAAGACGACTATGATGACTACACTGCATATGGTGGATACATTGGCTCTCGTTACTTTACAGACCGCTTCTGGTGTGACTCAACTTCATGGTGGTTCGGTTACAAAGTTGGTATCTTACATCGCAACCGTGTAGATTCTTGCACAACTTTCTTATTCCCAAATTCTGATGAAGGAAGCTGTGAAGATGCACAAGAAATACAAGTTCGTCGTGCAGTATTTTGTAAAAGTAACTCCGTAAGTGGCGGTGTTCAAATGGGCTTTGACTATAACTACAATGAATGTCTTTCATTCCAACTTGGTTTTGAAGTTGTAGCTTCATGCGGATTGCGTGGAAACAGAAATCATGCATTTGATATTGCTCAAGTAAAAAATGCAACCGGCGAAGCTTTAACTAATGGTCTTAACCTACCTTCAAACATCTTGATTCGCAATACCGGTGCGGTAGTTAATTTCCCAATTTGGTTCGGCGTACGTTGGGATTTTGGCAGCTTCTGTGATCCATGCACACCCTGCTAATTTAATTTATAATAAACACAAAAGAGGGGAAGGTACATTATAAGCCTTCTTCTCTTTTTACCACCCTTACCAACTTTTGTTAAAAAAAATCTAACAATATCTTGACACAGCTTATATAGATTATTAAAACTATAAAAAAAGGTAAAATTAACAAAAAAAGAAGGGGCAAAAAAAAGGTAAAAAAATTAGTTTACGTTATATTGACTTGATCAATATAAATTAGTAGTATCACAGGGAAGTAAAAATAACCCATTTTTAAAGGAGTGGAAGCAATGAACAAATTGCATTCTTTCAAATTAGTAGCCTTGTTATCAATCGTTGCAGGTCTACAAGCTTATGGTGATGACTGTGGCCCATTGGAACGTGGTCGTTGGTATGTAATGCCTAAAATTGGTGTTGCTCCAGGTATCTTTGCAAACAGAGGTCGTGAGCAAGTTGTAGTACCAAAAGCTGCAGTTACTTGTCCTTTGATTTGTACAGAAACCGGTGAAGCATTTTCATGCAATGACATCATAAGTAGCCCAGGAAATGTATTACAAGAAAATCAATGCAAAGCACCAAAATTTGGTGATCTTTTCAGCAACGGTGTATTACACGTAGCCGGTGAAATCGGACACAACACTTGTGACAATAGCCAATGGTTCATCGAAGCATTCTATAACCGTGCAAGCGGTAGCAATGTATGCCTAGATGGTAACTATGTATTAGCACCAGAAGGTTGCGTTAAAGATTGCAACAAAGATTGCAACACTAACTGCACTACTGGCGATGTATTAACTACTTGGGCTAGAAATGACTGCTATGACGACTACAGCGCTTATGGTGCTTATGTTGGTCACCGTCACTACTTCAGCCGTGTATGGTGTGACCGTGTTTCATTCTTTACCGGTATGAAATTTGGTATCCAACACAGAAAAGCAGTATGTGTAAACACTACAGTTCCTGCACATGATGTAACTGTTGATGGTACAACTTATAGCTTCGCAGAACAAGAAAACTTGTCTCGTGTTGCATTTTGTAAAAGCAATGCTGTAAGTGGTGGTTTGCAATTAGGTGCTGATTATTGCATCAACGATTGCCTATCATTCTTAATCGGTGCTGAAGTACAAGTAACTTCACCATTCAAAGGCAATAACAATGCACGCTTTACTGTTGCAACTGCAACAGGTCAAGATGTACCAACATTACAAGTTCCTCAACCAACTAACTTGCTCCGTTGCGGAACAGGTACTTTTGTACAGTTCCCTGTATGGGCAGCTTTACGTTGGGAATTTGACTTCTGTAATCCATGCAATCCATGTGCATAATTTACACAAGTTAAATTAACAAAATAATAAAAAAGCTCCGCGTTTTTGCGGAGCTTTTTTATTACCCAATTTTTTTATTTTTCTATGATTACTTTATTTTTTGCATTTAAAATTCGCCTGACATGCTCATCAATTTGTTCAATCGATACCAATCCATCTTTAATCGCTATTTTGATACAGTCAATTGCTTTTGGCAGATCAACCGGACATAACAAGATATCATTGCCTGCTAATAATGCATTCAACTCTAATACTCCTGATTCATAATGATCAGTAAGTGCACGCATACCCAAACCATCTGTTATAACTAAACCATCAAATCCTAGCTCATCTCGTAATATTTTTTGTATTATCTTCTTTGATACACTAGCGGGTGTACCGGTTTCATCTAATGCAGGCGCAGATAAATGCCCCATCATAATTGCAGGAACGTTACTTTTAATCATTTGTATAAATGGCGATATCTCAATTGCATATAAACGATTTTTATTGTGATTTAAAATAGGAAGTTGCAAGTGAGAATCAACATTAGTATCGCCATGTCCCGGAAAATGCTTTGCGCAGGAAAGCACTCCAACCGATTGCAAGCCTTGCATATAAGCAATTCCCTTTTGTGCAACATTATCCTTATCATTACCAAATGAACGTGCGCCAATTATTGGATTGTCCGGATTAGTATTAATATCAACTACAGGAGCAAAATTTATATGCACTCCTAACTCTTTACAGTCTTTGCCAATCTCTTGTGCAATTTCAAAAACTTCTTCGTTGGACAACTGACCAAGAATATCATTTTTATCAAAATATCTGCCATCTTTAACACGCATTGCAACACCCCACTCAGCATCTAACCCAATCAACAAAGGAATTTTCGCCAATTGTTGAAACTCATGTACTGTTTTGTGCATAGTATCCTGAGTTGCATCACCTAAAAAAATCACTCCGCCAACATAATACTCTGTTATCATATTTTTAATATAATCAGGATTCACTTGATAAGGCGTTCGTTGCATAAACATTTGATTGATAGAGATATCTGAAACTGATGCAACCATAAACAGCTGTCCAATTTTTTGCTCAATCGTCATAGTTGCCATTAATTGTTCCATGTCAGTTTCCGCACAAACATTAAACATACAACATAATAAAAATAATATTATTCGATGACACATACCCACTCCTTTCACATTTGAATAAAACAGTTATTCAAATTATACCAAGAGAGATATGAATAAATAGATACTTTTTATAGATCGGTTAACTTAGCACCGGAAAGAAAATGAGAATGCATATGCATTACACTTTGACCCGCTTGAGCGCCATTATTCATAATAAGGCCAAATGCTTTGGGCTCAGGAAGCTTTTGTGCTATCTGTTTTGCCATGAACATCATAGAGCCCATCAAGGGCAAGTCAGATTTTTGTAGATCATGAAGATTAACAATATGCTTTTTTGGAATAATTAAATAATGAATAGGAGCTTTTGGCGCAATATCTTCAATAACAATACAGTCATCATTTTCATCAATCAACTTTGCTGGAATTTCTTTGTTAATAACTTTACAAAAAACACATGATTGATTAGTCATTATCATTACACCTTTAAAAAAATGGCCGTGCCATACGAAGCTTGCCGAGCCTGGAGGCCCGGATCCATCCTTCGTTGAAACTACGGAGGACAGGTAAGCGAAGTATGGTGCCGGGAGTCGGACTCGAACCGACACAGTGTCACCACCGCGGGATTTTGAGTCCCGTGCGTCTACCAATTTCGCCATCCCGGCATATAATATAAAAAGAGCTCTTTTGTGCTTATATATTAACTCAAACACTCTTCTTCGTCAATAGCAATTACAACTTAAAACTTGCGGCTTATAACCTATAATTGTTAGTATCAAACACGCAATTGCAATGTTTTTTACAAATAAAGGAAAAGAACGTGAAAAACAGATTTAAATCCACATACCTACTCATGCTTTTGTTCAATTTTATTAATACGTATAGCTTTGGATCTTGTGCCCCACTCATTCCTGGTTGCTGGTACATGCTACCCAAAATCGGCATTGCCCCCACACTATTTACAAACCGCACCTCAACATTATGGATAGAACCATTAAATGCATTTGAAAATACACGTGACTATGATGCTGACAATACTGATTGGCCCACAAATCCGCCCACCGGATTAAATGATATTAACACCATATTGCGAGATACCGGAGCCTGTTGGCCCAAATTCAAAGAAGCTTTTTCAAACCGAGTACTACACGTTGGCGGAGAAATTGGCTACAACTTGCGCGATAACTGTTTAGCGTTTATTGATATAACCTATGATCGTGCATCAGGAAATACGGTCTGTTTCTCTGTCAACCAAGAAAATTTTGGTAATCCACCCTCTGCAGGCAATCGATCAACCATTACATCACAGTTTACCCAAACCTATAGCACATATAATCAGTTCGGCGCCTTTTTAGGCGCACGGTATTACACCGACCGTTTTTTATGCAATAGCGTCTCTTTCTTTTTTGGTAATAAAGTTGGCATAATCCACCGAGGAAATATTTGTATAGATACATTAATTGAAACTGAACTTTCTCCTGATAACATAGAATCAATAAGAAACTCTGTTGAGGTATCAGCAACTGACAATACAGTCGGTGGCGGTATCAATTTAGGCATTAATCTTTATATATGTGATCGCTTATCAGCTTATATAGGTACTGAAATAATTGCTTTATGCGGACTGAACACAAAAAAAATAGTTCCTAATACAACAATAAATGATACCTCACTCAATTACGTTGTACAGCACAGCCATGTAATTCCGGGTTGCACCGGCACGATGATACAGTTCCCTGTATGGTTTGGTTTACGTTACAATTGGGGATGCTGTTAAAGATCTGCATGCAACCAATCAATAAACTGCATACGTTTTTCAATATCAACAAACCACCACCATGCTGCACCATCGAGCAGTTTAAATGTGCGATTAAAAGTACCATCATCATTTGAAGTAATCTGCATCTGTTTGTTTATAAATAAACCTGTATTTTCTTGCAAATGTATCGGTTGCTGTAAATGCGATGCCATCACCAACATAATTTGTTGATACTGTGCAATATAATCACCAAATTGATATGCCCGCTTTTCAGCTTCTGCTTCAATCGTACCGCGATACGGTTCATCAACAAGTAGTAAATGACATGTATCTTTATCACTTTGTTGCACATATTGTTGCAACTGCCCAAGTCGTTTTTTTTGCGCCATAAATGTAGAAATATCATGTGCAATATCTTCTTGTGGATTAAAACTGGTGCGCAATCCTGCAAACAAACTCATGTTGCATGCATTGGCCGGAACAATCCCCCATGAATGCGCAAGCACTACTGACCCACCCATTAATTTGAGCAAACTTGATTTACCACCCCCATTAGGACCGGTAAGTAAAAGATTACGTGATTGATCATCACCACCTAAAGAGATTGAATTACCTATATGATTAGATCTAATAAGTGGCAACCAACCATCGACAATGTCCAACATCGGTTTTTTAGATACACTCATCTGTGCAAAACAAAATGGTCGCTCTTGATGATCTTTATATTCATGATACACACGACAAATAGAAACAAAACCGTCTATCACCCCAACCGCTTGCATAACTGGCAAAAGTTCATCCTTTAACTCTTGCATTAACTTATGTGTAATGAGCACATGACCACGAGAATAAAAAATATGCTGTTTTTCTACAAATGTAGAAGCTTGTAACAAATGTAATATTTTTTGTATAGATGCTGTTGCTGTTTTTTCATTCAATAACAGATCTAATTTTTGCAAACCACAATGATTTTGCAAAGCAGGAATGTCTTGTATTATTTCCTGCAACTCTTTAATTTTTGAAAAAAAATTGGCAACATCACACAAGCGATGCTGTAAGCTGACATGCGTTTTATACAAAAAAGTGAGACGTTCATAATTCTGTTTTATACTCAACCATAAACGATGATCTTGATAGGCAACTTGACCGACTACCCATAAAAACGCAATCGGAGAAGCCCAATTACATTGCTCTTTAAAGAATGACCACCTATCACCAAATGATCCTTGTAAAACGGTGCGCATTACAGCCGTATTCTTTACTGTCTCTTTTACACGATGAATAGATTTTTTCATATGATTTGAAAATGATAAAATTTTATCATTTAACCAACTATATATACCCCCAGTTTCAGAAATTGTTGCTTGCTCTATCTGCAATGGTGCAAGTGCAAATTTTTTGCCTGCTTTTAATTGTTGATAAGCATCATCATTAAAACTATGATCATGCAACAATCTCATAAAACCATTCTTTGATCCTTGTATAAAATCAATTGATCGTCTTTCAAGTTGAGCATCAATAAGTTCGCACATCAATCCATTAATGCATAGCAATGAAGCTAAATTAGTAACGGCATTACATGAATCTGCGACATATGCATAATCCAATGCAACTTTACTATTATTTAAAATTGATGTGAAATATGAATAATATAATTGCTGTGCTTGAGCATTAAGTTGATCATGCTCATCAAAATAAGCTAAGAAGCTATCCTCAACCTGCTTTATTTCATCAAGTAATTTACAAAGCTTATTAAACAACTGTTCATCTTGATCGATTTTTGCAACACTCTCTTGCCGTTGTTTGATAACATGCACATTGTCAATCGGCTTGGTCAATTGCTCCAACCCCCACCGACCAAAAATAGTATGCGTGCGATCAAACAATGTAATATAATCTGAAATTGCCAACTCTTGCCATTCATACCAATTGATCACATAACGATAACCTTGCACAAACGGTTTAGCATAAAGCACCTGGTTTATAATTTTTTGTTTATTACTTTCAATTTCTTGATTTTTCTCTTCATCTAAACTGCTTGGTATCAAATCTACAGCATGGCGAAAAAATATCAGTTTATCATTACCACACAAAGGCAATACAAAAAACAAAGATAAGAAAAAAAATCTGATAAAAAACATAATGACCTACTACCATTAAAATTACATGCAAAAAAATAGATATGTTAAAAAAATAACAGAAAAAATGGTTTTACACAAAAGCTTTAAACTACATCTGCAAGATTAAACAGTGGTGTATATACAGCAAAAATAAGGCCTGCTACAAGTAAACCTAAAATAATCATTAAGGCCGGCTGTATCATCATGGTATAGCGATTTAACGTACGTTGTACTTTTTGTTGATACAGCTCGCTTGCACGATGCACCATATCCAACAAATGCCCTGTTTCTTGTCCGACAGTTATAAGCAAAATAATATCTTGTGCAAAAAACTTAGATCTTTGTTGCATTACAGCACTCAACTCCTGGCCGGCTTCAACTTCTGTGATCATATCTTGTATGGAAGCTTTAAAAAAGCTATTGTAAACCGCTTCCTTTGCAATAGATAAAGCAGGAACTAACGGCAAACCTCCTTCTAACAAAAGTGACAATGATCGAAGAAAATAAACAAGATCAATCTGCTTAAATAATATGCCTACATGTGGAACTACCAATAGATGTTCATCAATCTTCTTTTTAATTGATGTTCTTTTTGATACCTGTAAAAGCACCATGCAAACAGTTACAAAAATAAATAAAGTGCCCACCATATAATAACTCGAAATAAATGCACTTAATGTCATAAGCATACGCGTTGTACTTGGTAACTCTTTTGACATGGAAGCAAAAAGTTGAGCATATTTAGGTACAATAAAAAAAAGAATGACCAACATAATGACAAGAAATATACCAAAGGTAACTATAGGCAATAAAAGCGCTGAACGCAGTTTTTTTTTAAATTCATGTGCTTCTTGCAAATGATGACACAACATATTAAGAGCAACAGGCAAATTATCAGCTTCAATACCAATATCAATAACATGAATCATTTCAGGCAAAAAAATATTTGCATGTTGCTCAAATGCTTTATGCAGCATATTACCTTGCTCAACTTGTGATGAAATGCTATCTATAATTTCAGCAAAACGAGCGTCACTTGTCTGCTCACTAATAATATTAAGTGCTTGCCAAATATGTATGCCTGCCGAAAGCAACGCATAAAAATGCTGGAAAAAAAGCAATTTCTGTTCAAATGATATCGGCAACAAATTTAAATCTTTTTTTTTAGCACAGCGTACTAATGCTATCTCTTGCTGCAACAATCTTTGTCGCAACACTTCTTGATTACGTGCAAATAATGTACCTTTACACCATGATGCATCCAGTGTTACACCACGCCAGCAATAATAAGGCATCAACTTCCTTTTTTACTATTCCACTGTTACCTTTTTAACAAAAATATAATCACTAAAACAAGTAATCAATTGATCCAAAAAAATCTTAAAATAACTTCATTTGTGTATGAATCCCCAAACGCTCTAACAACTGCTCATACGTTACATCAAGCTCAATTTTCACACGCTTATTACGGCTCGTTTTACCTGCAGTAATAACAACGTCCACCATAGGTATTTTTAATGTTTTTGATAATAGCTTTATCAACTCATTATTTGCTTGATTACGTTCAGGCGCACTTTTTAAATAACAAACCAAACGATCTTCTTTATTTAACTTAAACTGTTGCCTACCTGATTGAGGTACCACCTTGATATCCACCATAAAAGCCATGATATTCCTGTATATTGAATCTGTTCGATCGCTTATTTATGCTAAGCATACATTTTTAATAAATAGATGAAAAACTTGCATAAAATCATACATCTATTATCCTTATGACTAAGATTTATACTTTGAAATATATGTTTTTGCTGGAGAGATGGCTGAGTGGCCTAAAGCGCTTGCCTGCTAAGCAAGAGCCTCGAAAGGGGCACGAGGGTTCGAATCCCTCTCTCTCCACCAACCTTCGCCAAGGCTTCGGTTGGCAGGCCAACTTTGAATAGATTTTTTTTAAAAAAAACACTATTAAGACTGGAAATAAAGCAAAAAACATATTATATTATTTAAATATTGAAATTTATATGCGCCCGTAGCTCAATTGGATAGAGCGTCGGACTACGGATCTGAAGGTTGGGGGTTCGACTCCTCCCGGGCGCACCAGTCTTCGCTTACCTGTCCTCCGTAGTTTCAACGAAGGATGGATCCGTTTCATCCTGAGTAACACGAATGTGTGTACCGAAGGACGACTCGGCAAGCTACGTCTGGCACAGCCATCTTTTTTAATGGTGTATTTTCACCTATTAAAATTAAAAGCTGTTTGCCACTATATAATAGACTTAGCAAACCAATTTTTTGGCTAATTGCTAAATATGAAGAATGGTTACAGGTTTGGAGAGATGGCAGAGTGGTCGAATGCGGCGGTCTTGAAAACCGTTAGGCCGGGTGACCGGTCTCGAGGGTTCGAATCCCTCTCTCTCCTCCATTTTTCACAATTACAAAAAAACATCTTATTATCACAAACTCTATACAGTGTTTCGATCCCAGACTTTTTGCACTTTGCTTTTGTTCAATGCTTATTTACCAAAATAACATAATCAATGCCATTGCAGCCATAAGCAAATCTTCAAATAGTGTGACATAAGTCATTGGTATCTTAAACACCACACCTAAACATGCACAAGTAATATCGCGCCCCTTACTCAATTCAATTGCAACACCAATTGCACTTACAAACATAACAATAAGTGTTACAAAGTTGGTAACATTAGGAAATAATCTAAACAGATATGCAAGCCCCAAAGCAATTTCGATAAAAGGATATGCGTAGGCATATATTATACTTTTTTTTGCAATTACGTCATACGTGGCATAAGCCTCTGCAAAACCTTTTAAATTCAACAACTTAAATGCACCAAAAATGATAAAGAATGCTGCCATAAAGTCGCTCATAGCTGCCCGTAAATCAGGTCCATAACTCAGCTGCCGCAAACCGACAAATGAGATAACTATTAAGAAAATAGCAATCAATGGCAAAAAGTCTTTAAAGCTATACTTTTTTGTTTGATGTTCCATATTTATTTTTTCCTTCTTTATTCACTTTCTTGAGGAAACCGTTGCTCAAAACCTTTAATCATCTGTTGCATAGGATCAACGTAACTACCGGAAGGGACGGCCCGTTGACTCATCGCCTCTTCTTGACGACGCTTTTGCTCCGCAGCTCGTTGTTTCCACTTCACTGCTTCTTCTTGCCAAAAATCATCTTCTTCATCTTCTTCATCTTCTGCTTCACGAATACGAGCAAACTTACTCGCCAATCCTTCAGCCAAAACATCTCTTAAACTATCTTCTTGTTCACCGAATTCATCTTCAGAATCAACCCCGATCACTGCAACTTCATCCTCATAATCTCTCGGTGGCAATGGTGGCGCTGCTTCATCTATTAAATCATCCCGTGTCGGAACCGGAGGCGGCGCAACAGCTGTTTTTTGTTGAGGTGTAAATCGATGAAAACCTCTAATTCCAATTCCAGGCTGACGCTGCAATTGCGGTCTTCTTAATCCCATAGAATATGAAGGCTTTGTTGAACGATCAATTTTTGGTGGCACTCCAAACTTACTTTTATTTTCATAATCTCGCGGTGGCAATGGTGGCGCTGCTTCATCTATTAAATCATCCCGTGTCGGAACCGGAGGCGGCGCAACAGCTGTTTTTTGTTGAGGTGTAAATCGATGAAAACCTCTAATTCCAATTCCAGGCTGACGCTGCAATTGCGGTCTTCTTAATCCCATAGAATATGAAGGCTTTGTTGAACGATCAATTTTTGGTGGCACTCCAAACTTACTTTTATTTTCATAATCTCGCGGTGGCAATGGCGGCACCACTTCTCCCATTAAATCATCCCGTGTCGGAACCGGAGGCGGTGCAACAGCTGTTTTTTGTTGAGGTGTAAATCGATGAAAACCTCTGATTCCAGGCTGACGCTGCAATTGCGGTCTTCTTAATCCCATAGAATATGAAGGCT